>JAJTBU010000136.1 GCA_021286735.1 bacterium | reverse complement strand
GGAGACGCTGCGCCGAGCCCTGGGCGGCTCGAGGCGCCGCGGCGGAGGCGGGCCGAAGGGCGGCGCCGAAGCGGCGGCGGGCGCGGAGGCAGGCACCGCGGAGGCCGCGCCTGCAGCGGCCGCGTCCGCCGCGGCGGACATTCCCGTCGGCGGAACCCTCCTCGACGTCCGGGACGCGACCCTGGCCTTCGGCGGCGTCGTGGCCGTATCGGGCATGAACGCCTCCATAGCGAAGGGCAAGGTTACCACGCTGATCGGGCCGAACGGCGCCGGCAAGACGACGCTCTTCAACCTGATCACCGGAATATACAGGCCGCAGAAGGGCAGCATCCTCTTCAAGGGCGGGGAGCTCGCCCGCGAATTGCCCCATAAAATCGTGGCCAAGGGAATAGCCCGCACCTTCCAGAACATCAGGATATTCCCCTCCCTCACCTGCCTCGAGAACGTGCTCTGCGGCCAGCACTGCCGCGGCGGGGCGGAATTCCTCTCCTCCGCGCTCCGCCTGCCCTCGCAGCGGAAGGAGGAGGCCGCGATGCTCGAGAAGGCCGAGCGCTGCCTGGCCAAGGTGGGGCTGGCCGATTCGGCCGACAAGCTGGCCTCCGCCCTGCCCTACGGCAAGCGCCGCTACCTCGAGATCGCGCGGGCGCTGGCGGTCGAGCCGGACCTGATCGTCTTGGACGAGCCCTCGAGCGGCCTCAACGACGCCGAGACCGAGGACCTGGCAAAGCTCCTCCTCGTCATTTTGGGCGAAGGACTCTCGATCCTCCTGATCGAGCACGACATGAACCTCGTGGACATGGTCTCGGACCATGTCATCGTGATGCAATCGGGGCGGAAGATCGCCGAGGGGCCGATGTGCGACATCAGGCGGGCCCCGAACGTGATCGAGGCCTACCTCGGCAGCGAAGAGGACTGACAGCCATGGCGGCATTGCTTGAAATAAAGAATCTGTCCCTGGACTACGGCGCCGTCCGCGCGCTGGACGGCGTGTCGCTGACGATCGGGGAGGACGAGATCGTCGCGGTGCTCGGGGCCAACGGGGCCGGCAAGACCAGCCTCCTCAAGGCGATCTCCTGCCTCAAGAAGCCGACGTCGGGCTCCATCCTCTTCAAGGGAGAGGATATCTCCCAAGTGCCGCCGTACAGGCTGGCGGCCCACGGCATAGCCCACGTGCCCGAGGGGCGGCACGTCTTCGCCACGCTCAGCGTGCGGGAGAACCTGGCGCTCGGCCAGTACGGGGTGCGCGGCGCCCGCGACAAATCGCGGCAGGCCGGCATGGTGGACCGCGTCTACGATCTCTTCCCCATCCTCAAGGAGCGGCGCGGCCAGCTGGCGGGCACCCTCTCGGGCGGCGAGCAGCAGATGCTCGCCATAGGGCGCGCCCTGGTCTCGAACCCCTCGCTCCTCCTCCTGGACGAGCCCTCGCTCGGCTTGGCGCCCATCATCGTGCAGGAGATATTCGCCCTCATCCGGAAGATCCACGAGGAGGAGAAGGTGGCGATACTGCTGGTCGAGCAGAACGCCAGAAAGGCCCTGCGGGCCGCCTCGCGCGCCTATATCCTCGAGCTGGGGAAGGTCGTGACCGAGGGCGGATCGTCGGCGCTGGCTGTCGATCCGCGCGTCCAGGCCGCCTACCTGGGCGGCAAGGGCTGCGCCTGAGCGCGGCGGGCGGCGCCCCCAAACCGCCGAAAGCGGCAAACCAGCTCGGTTAACGCGTCCGACGTCGGCGTGCTATACTCCCCTCGAGGCGCTCGAGGCGCCGCAAGGAGTTTGCGCTATGGGCTCGATGCCTGCTTCGATCGACGGAATCGCGGGGATGAAGGTCACCGTGATGGGCCTGGGCCTCAACGGCGGAGGCCTGGCCAGCGCGCGCTTCTTCTGCGACCTCGGCGCCGAGGTCACCGTGACCGACCTGAGGGACGAAGCCACCCTAAGCCCCTCGATCGAGGCGCTCTCCGGACGCGCCCTGCGCTACGTCCTCGGCAGGCACGAGCTCGAAGACTTCTCGGGCGCCGACATCGTCATCAAGAACCCCGCCGTGCGGCGCACATCGCCCTTCCTGGCAGCCGCGCGCCACATCGAGACCGACATCTCCGTGTTCCTCCGCTACTCGAAATCGCCCATCGTCGCCGTGACCGGCTCGAAGGGCAAGTCCTCGACGGTGAGCGCCATCCATTTCGGTTTTGTTCATTCGGGCGTCCGCTCCCTGCTCGGGGGAAACATCACAGTCTCCCCGCTGGGCTTCCTGGGCGAGACCGCGCCCGACCGCCCCGTCGTCCTCGAACTCTCCTCCTGGCAGCTGGCCGACATGAGGGGGCTCGAGGTCCTCAAGCCCAAGGTGGCCGTCCTGACCGCCATCATGCCCGACCACATGAACTACTACGGCTCCATGGAGGAATACGTCGCGGACAAGCGGCTCATCTACGCCGACCAGGACGCTTCCGACTACACGGTCTGCGACCGCGACTCGCCCTGGGGCAGGAGCTTCGCCGGGGAGACGAGGGGCAAGGTGCTCTGGTACTCGGAGAGCCCCTTCGGGGAGGAGGGGGCTTGGCTCCAGGGAGGAGCGAACGGCGGCGTGGTGGGCCTTGGGCGGCTCGCCGAAGCCGGGGCTGGCGCCTCGGACGGCGCGCCGCGGGTCGAAGAAATCCTTCCCGCCGATCTCCTCGTGCCAGGCGTCCATATGCGGAAAAACATGCTCGCCGCGGCCCTGGCCCTCCGCGCCATGGGCGTCGGGGCGGAGCCGGTCCGCCGGGCTATGGGGGCCTTCCCCGGTGTCGAGCATAGGCTCGAGTTCTTCGCCGAATCGCGGGGCGTGCGCTGGTACAACGATTCCGCGGCGACGATCCCCTACGCCGTGGACGCCGCCCTCTCGAGCTTCCAGGTTCCCGTGGTCTTGATCACGGGCGGCACCGACAAGAACATCGACTTCGAACCCGTCGCGGGCGCCTACGCCAAGGCGGCCTCGATAGTCCTCCTCGCGGGCACGGGGACTGACAAGCTCATGCCGATCCTCGCGCGCCGGGGCATCGCCTGGAAGGGGCCTTTCGACAGCCTCGCCGCGGCGGTTGAGGCGGCGGACGCCGAGGCGTCGCCGGGCTGCGCCGTCGTCCTTTCGCCGGGCTGCGCTTCCTTCGGGATGTTCCTGCACGAGTTCGAGCGGGGAAAGAGCTTCAAGGCGGCGGTGAGGGCGAGGCTGGGGCTGTAGGCCGGCGCTTTCGCGCCGCGGCAGTCGCCGGAGCGCGGGCGCGGCGCTCATTCGGCCGCGGCAGTCTCGCCCGCTACCCGCCGCGGCCGGCCGGGCGCCCCGCGGCTTAGAGGAAGGCGACGGCGGCGTAGCCCACGAAGGAATCGTCGCGGCGGATCTCGAGGCTCGTCGAGTAGGCCAAAAGGCGCGCCTCGGTGGCGCCCGTCTCGAGGGCGAAGCCGATCGCGGCCGCGGCGGCGCCGGCCGAGCAGGCGGTGCCCTTCCTGGCCGCGAGGGCGAGCGCGGCGTCGCCGTTCATGTCGAGCAGCGCGTCGATGAAGGCTTTGTCGTTGGTTCCCTTGACCCATTTTTCCGCCTTCTCGCCCAAGCCGGCGGGCGTAAAGCCGTACGCCGGCCCGTAATGGGTCAAGTCCGTGGAGCCGACGCAGGCCACCTTCTTGCCGAGGGCGATGGAAGCCCTGCCCAGGGCGGCGCCGAGCTCCTTGGCCGCCGACCGCGGGGGGCTGCGCAGCCAGAGAATTCCCGCATTGGGCCGAAGGACGGCGATCATCGGGAGGAGGACTTCGACGCTGTTGTCCGTCTCTAGGTCGGGCGAGGGGCGCGGGATGCCCGCGTCGACCAGTTCGTCGTCGAGCGCCTTCAGGAGGGCCGCGTCGGCCCGCAGCTCGCCCGCCGCCGTTCCGAAAGCCCGCTCGCGGGCGCAGAGGATGGGGCTTCCCGGCGCGAGGTGGCCGCCGATGACGACGATCGTATCGGCCTCCCCGAGCGAGGCGATCGCCAGCGCCGCGAGCCGGCCCGAGAAGGTCCATCCGGCGTGGGGGCAGATCGCGGCCTTGGCGCCGATGGGCTCCGCCCCTTCCGTCCAAGCCTCGAGGGCGCGCGCCATAGTTTCCCGGTCGCGGGGATACCAGCCGTAGGGGAGCGCTGGACCTCGAATCGCATCGCCTGTTTCCATCGGTCGGCGCCTCCTTCACTGTAGTATACGCGCATTCGACCGCCGGAAAAGCCTCGAGCCCCGAAAAATTCGCGCAAGCCCGCCCTCCCTCCTACCGATAATCAAAAAGATCAGGAAGGGGATATGAGAAAAACTTTGCGCGTACTCGTGGCCGTCTTGTCGATCCTCGTCGCCGCGTTGGCGATCTTTTCCCTCTTTTTCAGGATCGGCGAACTGAAGACTTCGGGCGAACGCTCGAGCGGGGCGGAGTATTCCATCCTCCGCAATGAGCTCATGGCCCTGCAAACGAAGGACAACCTGCGGGATCAACTCGTCAGGGACAAGCTGATCGCGCTCTACCGCGGGAGCAAGCGCCTGCTCGCGGCCCAAGTGCTCGACGCGAACGGTTTCGTCGCGTGGAAGCTTCCCGCCGATTCAGCCTATTTCGCCCTTCCGAACGTTTCCTCGGCCAGGTCGGGCTTCAAGGCGCCCGAAAGCAGCACCGTCGTCTTCACGACCACGCTCAACGACGGGATGCGGCTTTCCGCGCTGTACGCGAGCATCCGCCGCTCCGATATCGCCCAGGCCGCGAAAGTGCCTCTCATGGTCGTCGCTATCTGGTGTCTCGTCGTCGCCCTCGCCTTCCTGCTGTTCGGCGAAGAGCGGAAAGACTCCCTGCTTCCCGATGCGATCGATACTTCTAAAATCGATTTGAACGCCTACGCCCCGAAATCGGAACTCGAGGCCGAGGACGAGGCGCTCGAGCCGGAACTCGCGTCCGACGCGGAGGGCGAAGCGGGCAATACCGCCGACGCGGCGGAGATTGAAGAGGAGCATGCTCCCGCCCCCGCGGCGCCGGAAACGGCCGAACCGCGCATCGACGCGGCCGCGGCGACATCCGCCGCGGCGGCTCCGTCAGCGGCCGCGGCCGCGCAGCCGGCCGCGCCGCAGGCACAGCCCAAGCCCGACGCGCCCGCCCAATCCGTCGCCGACGCGGCGCGATCGGGACGCAGCTTCGAGGAAAGCCTCGCCAAGCTCGAGGAGGAAATCGTCGAGTGGACGAACCGCCACTCCGAACGCGCGGCGAAGGACGCTTCCGAAAAAACCCCGGCCAACGCGGCGCCCGCAACCCCGGCCACTGAACCCGCCGCGCCGGCCGATGCCGACCAGGAGCTGGACGAGGAGATCGATGAACTCGAGGCGACGCCGGAGGAGGAAGCCGCGGGCGGCGAGGATATGACGCTCGCCGACTCCATGGAGACGCTCGAGGAGTTCGAGGAACTCAACGCCGATGGCGAGGAGCGCCCTGAGGCCGAGGGCGCGCAGGCCCGCGAATCCGCGCCCGCTGACCTGCCCAGGGCGCAGGCGGCTCCGGCCCGCGAGCCGGCCGCACAGCCCCAGGAGCGCCAGGACCTGGCGACCTTCCCCATGCCGCTTTCCCTTTCGGACTCGCAGGTCGAGGCGAGGCTCAACGAGGAACTCGGGCGGAACATCCGCACCGACGTCTCCCTCATGCTGATCCACTGCGGCGTGAGTTCGCGCAGCGACCCCGCGGCGGTCGCGCTCGCCGTCACCATAAAGGACTATATCGGCTCGAAGGACTTGATATTCGAACTCTACAAGGGCGCCTTCGCCGTGGTCCTGCCCTCGGTGGACCTGGGGGGCGCGCTGAAGATGTCGGAGGATCTGGCCGATGTGCTGTCGGCGACCTTGAGCCTATACCGCGACATAGAGGGCGAGGCGCCCGTCTACATCGGCATTTCGGCCCGGTCGGACAGGAAGGTCGACGCCTACAAAATCTACAGGGAAGCCTCGACGGCGGTGCACAAGGCCTACTCCGGAAGCCATTCGCGGATACTGGCCTTCAGGCCTAAGGCGGAATAGCCCGGGGCTGCGCGAGCTGACCGCGAGGTCAGCTCGCCGTGAGCTACGCTCGCGAGGGATCAGTCGACGTTCTCGATGGGGAAATTCATTCGGTCGCGCGTGAGGACCGTGTTAGGAAAGACTTCCAGGGCCTCGCTCAACAGGATCTTGAGTTCCTTGTCGGCGTAGCGGGGGCTGTAGTGGATGAGGCCGAGCTTCTTGACCCCGCCCGCATCCCTGGCGATGGTCGCCGCCTGGCGGGCCGTCATGTGGCGCTTCTCCAGGGCCGAGGAGAGGAGAGCCTCCTCGAACATGCCCTCGCAGATCAGAAGATCGGACTTAGCCACCTCGCGCGATATCTCCGGGAAATAGAGGCTGTCCGTGACGTAGCTGAACTTCCTGCCCGAGCGCGGCTGACCCAGGACGTCGCCCGGATGGACCGTGGCGCCGTTCGGAAGCGTCACGTCCTGGCCTCCCTGGAGGGCCGACCA
>JAJTBU010000135.1 GCA_021286735.1 bacterium | reverse complement strand
CAACGAAGTCGCCCTCCTGCCATTCAGCACGCTCCAGAAGGGGCCTCTGATTTTCTCGCTCGCCGATTCCATCGTCGTGGCGTCCGATTCCTCGTGGCGGGGCGGCGACGACCTCGACACCTACCGCTCGGGAGGCATCACGCCCAAGGCGGGCAACGGCGCCATACTCTATTGTCCCTCGCAGCGGCGGTATTACCTCTATTTCCATCTCCACGACGCGCTCGTGGCGCCCGGCGCCGTCATACCCCGCGGCTATCCGATAGGGCATGGGGGGAATACCGGCACCAACGCCCGCAAAAAGGGACACGGCGAACACCTCCACCTGGAGATATACGACGTGCCGAGCGCCCGTTTTCTCGAGAACTACGAAATCTCGGATATTGTCTTCAAAAAATCAAATCGCTAGAATGTCCGCATGACAGGCAACTTTACGGAATGTCTCATCCTCGCCGGAGACATCGGCGGCACCAACACCAACCTCGCGCTCGTGCGCCACGACGGCCGGCGATTCGAGGTGCTTCATTCTGCCCGCTTCTCCACGAAGGCGGAAACCTCGCTCGTCGCCCCCATGGGGCGCTTCCTCGAAGATCTCCGCGAGCGGGGCCTCCGCGCCGGGATCGAGACTTGCTGCATCTCAGCGGCGGGCCCCGTTAAAGACGGCGCCATTCAGCTGACGAACGCCCCGTGGGGCATCGTCGCCTCGGAATTGGCGGAGCGCTTCGGGATGCGCGTGCACCTGATCAACGACTTCACGGCGATCTCCTACGCGGCCGCCCTCATCGAGGCGGACGATGTGGCGCAGCTCGCCCATATCCCGCACCGCGACGGTTCGACGCCGCGCCCGAGCGAGGGGATCGCCCTCGTCGTCGGCGCCGGGACGGGGCTGGGCGTCGGCTACATGGAAAAGCGCGCCGACGGCTCCTGCGTCGTCTACCCCTCCGAGGGCGGCCACTGCACCCTGCCCTGCTACGATGACGCGAGCTACGCCTTCCATCGCTGGATGAAGGGCAGGATCGGCTGCGAGCCGAGCGCCGAACTCGGGGTGTCGGGCCAGGGCATCGGGAACATCTTCGCTTTCCTCTGCTCCGGCGACTTCAACCCTAAGAGCGCCGCGGCCTATGGGCCCGAATACGCCGGGCTCGAGGCTTCGCCGGGGCCGATCGCGGCGGGGATCATGGCCGAGCCGGAGCTCAGCCGCCCGGCATCCATCGCCGCCTCGCGCGCCGAAGACCCGCGCTGCGCCCTCGCCATGGAGATATTCTGCAACTTCTACGCGCGCGTAGTCTCGAGCCTCGCGACCGCCTTCTATCCCTCCGCCGGCATCTACCTCGCTGGCGGCATCTCCTCGAAGAACGAAGCTTTCCTGCTGGAGGGCCGGCGCTTCATGAACGCTTTCGAGCTCAACAGCGAGCCCCACCTGCGAGCCTTCCTCTCGAAGGTACCGGTGATGATTGTCCGTGATTATTCGATCTCCCTCATCGGAGCGGCCAACGCCGCGGTCCAGCTGGAGCGGCGCCATGGCTGAGAGGATCTCTGACGCCTTGAGGGCCGACATGGAGCGCAAGGGCATCGATATTCCCCTGACCCTGGAAATCCTGGACGACTACAACGCCGGCCTCTACGACGGCGTAAAGCCCGTGCGCGCCGCCGGCGTTCCCGCCATCGACGGCTGGAAAGTCGTCGACCTTCGCGCCTCGCGCGACCCAGAGGCCGCGCTCCTTTCAGTCGACGCGGACAAGGCCCGATCGCGCCTCGCCGCGCTCGGGATCGCCTTCCCCGACGCGGCGCCGCCGAAAGGCGGCGGCTCGCCGAATGCCGTGCCGCCTCTCGCGGCTTTCCGCGCGGCCGATCTCAAGAAGATCGGCGAGGCGCTTTTATCGAAGACCGCCTACGGCGTGCTCAACGGCGGCTCGGCCACGAGCTACGCCGACAGGAAAAAGAACCTCGCCTTCGGGCCCGAGGCTTTCGAGGCGGCGGCTCCCGCTTTCGCCAGAATGGCGGAACTCTGCCGCGACAAGCCCAAGGGAGTCACTCCCGCCTACGTCAATCCGGACGGAAGCGCCGGCGCGAGCTTCCTCGAGCTGAAAATGCGGGCCAGGCTCCTCAAGCTACGGGAATCGCGCCTTGGCGGCGGCGAGGCTAGCCAGGCCGCCGCCAGCCGCGAGTTCCTCCCTCTCTTCCAGATGTCGAGCATTGGGACCGACGCGGCGCTCGCCGCCCATTACGCCGCCGCGAAGTCCTCGCCCTACCTCTCCACCCTCGCGGCGGAACTCGGGGTGGAGCCCGCTCCGTGGAGGACCGGCGTGCAGCCCCTTATAGCCGCCTTCAGCCACTCCGGCGAAGGCAGGCCGAAACGGATCTTCGACGCCGCTTTTGGCGTCAAGGATTCCAGCCTCGCCCTGCCCGGCGGCCATGGCCAATGTTTCCGCGTCCTGGCCGGCGTCCTGTCGCGGCTCCACGAGGAGGGAATCCGCTACGCCTGCCTCGGAAATGTCGACAACCTCGGATATGTTCCCGACCCCGTCGAACTGGCCATCATCGCCCTGTCGGGCCAGCCCGCGGCCTTCGACTTCGCAGCGCGCACGCCGATGGACGTCAAGGGCGGCATTCTGGTCGAGTCGGAGTCGGGCGGCTTGACCGTCGCCGACATCGGCCCGGCGATCGGCTTCGATCAGGTTTTGGAGCTTGAGCGGAAAGGCTTCCCCATCCTCTTCAACTGCGCGTCGGGAATATTCGACCTCGACTATCTGGTGCCGAGGATCGCCGACATCGGCCGGCGCCTGCCCGTGCGCTTCAGCGATCAGGACAAGGACTCCGGCAAGTATTCCCAAGCCGAGCAGGTCACCTGGGAAGTCACCGGCATCCTCCCCTCATTCCTCGCCTTCGCCGTCGACAAGACCGAGCGCTTCCTGGCGGCCAAGCTTCTCCTGGACACCCTCCTGACGAGCGGCGTCGGGCTCGACGATCCAAGGCTTCCCGCCGGCGTTCGCGAGACGGCGGAAAGCCTGCACTCGGGGCTCGCGGCCATGCTGAGGAATGTCTATGGACTCGAGTGCGAAAAAGGCCGCTGGACGCCCAGGGAGCTGCTCTAGGCGAGAGTTCCTCGTCCGGGGCCCCGCGCTAGGCTTTGCGGACCGTCACGGCCACGCCATGCATGACGCAGCTCCGGCTCTCCAAGGTTCCCTCGGTCGAGGTCAGGGCGTTCGACGCCCCGGCCGGGAGCGCGCCCTCGCCGCCGGCGCTGGGCTCGGCGAACCAGGAGCCTTCCGGCAACGACACGACGCCGCGGACTATCGAGCCGGAGAGGGCGACTTCGGCCGTCGTCTTTCCCGTGACGGACTCGATCAGCGCCAAGTCGCCCGCGGCGAGCCCCAGGGCGGCGGCGTCTTCCACGTTGATTTCCAGACGATTCTCGCGCACAGCCCGAGGGTAGTCGCCGCCCTGGGAGTGGACCCTGTCCATCCGTTTGGGCGTGACGAGGAGGAAAGCCTCGCCACCGGGCGCCCCCTTCCATGCCGTCCACCGCCTATCCTCGAGCTCGACCTTGCCCGAAGCCGTGCCGAGCGGGAAGGCGCCCGGGTCGGCGGCGAAATCCGCGAGCCCCGCCCTCTCCTGATCGGCGCCGAAGTATATCCCTTCGCGCTTGAAGGTTTCGATATCTCCGACCTCCGAGGCTTCCAGGAAAGCGTCGATCCACTGCGACTCGCTCCGCCCTTCCGTAAATGCCCCGCGCAGGCCAGCCCTCTCGGCGAGGGCCGCGAAGATCTCGTAATCGCTTCGCTCCCCATCCCCGCGCGGCAACGCCTGCGGCTTGTAGAGGAGGTAGTTTCCCGCCCAGGGGATGCCGATATCCTCTTTCTGCAGCGGTGAGGCGGCCGGCAGCACGATGTCGCACCAGCATGCCGTCGGCGTCATGAAGAGTTCGTGGCACACCGCGAAGTCGAGGGCCGCGAAAGCCCGCCTGTTCTTGGCGATGTCGGCGCCCTGGTTGAGGAAGTTGCCTCCTGCCGAATAGATGGCGCGAATCCTCGACGGATAGTTCGGCGGCCCCTCCAGGATCGCGTCGGCCCAGCGCACGATCGGCACATGGGCGTTCCTCGATCCATCGCCCTCGCCTATGCTTCCGACGCGCGGAGCCGGAAGCCTGTTGTTGAGCGATCCCGTGGAGCCTCCGGGGATGCCGAAATTGCCCGTGGCGAGCTGCAGGGCGACGCAGAGGCGCGCGGCCTCCTCGCCCGATTCCGTGCGCTGGATCGAATAGCCGGGAATGAGCATCGTCGGCTCCGCATCCGCCCAGCGCCGGGCCAAGCCGACGATCGTCTCGGCCCTTACTCCGCAGATGGCGGCGGCCCATTCCGGAGTCTTCGGCGTTCCGTCACTGGCCCCGGTCACGAAATCCAGAAGCTCGCCGAATCCCGCCGCCCTCGCCTCGACGTAGCGCCTGTCTATGCGTCCGTCGCGGTGAAGCTGGAAAAGCAGCGCGTACATCAGGGCGACATCGGTGCCTGGGTAGATCGGCAGCCACTCGGCGCCCAGGGCCGCGAGCGTCCTAGTCCTGCGTGGGTCGATCGAAAGCACGGGGACGCCTCGCCTCCGGGCTTCGGCTAGCCGCGCGGGCAGCTCCGCGCCCAGCCTCGCCTCCAGGACATTGGCGCCCCACAGGACGATGAAGGAGCTTTTAGCCATCGTGGCCGCGTCGAAACCCGAGCGGCCGTAGTCTCCGCCGAAGGCGCGCTTCAGGGCGTAGGATGCCGCGGCGCTCGAATAACTGGCATCGAGGACGGTGCACCCGCCCGAGAAGTTGAGGTAGCGCCTGGTGAGGCGCTCGGTGTTGTGGAGGGCTCCCGTCGAGCCGGCGCTGGACAGGCAGAGGATGGAAGCGTCGCCGTGGAGGGCGCGGCAGTTCACCAGCCCGCGGTGGACGCGGTCGAGTGCCTCGTCCCAGGATATCGGCGCGAACTCACCCGAGCCGCGCGGCCCCGTCCTCAGGAGCGGGGTTTTTATCCGCTCGGGCGAATCGTGGAAATGCGCCAGATCGAAGCCCTTCGCGCAGCCCCGCACATAGGGCCCCGCCGCGGGGTTGTGGGTTATCTGCAGGACCTTGCCGCCCTCGACCTCGGCAAGAAGCGGGCAGGCGTCGCCGCCGCAGTCGCGCCCGCAGAATACCGGCACCTTGGACATTCGGCGAACCGCCTAGAGCCCGAAGGCGAAGTCGATGACTTCCTCCATCCGCTCGACGGGATGGAAGTTGACGCCCTTCTTCACATTCTCGGGGATGTCGTCCAGATCCTTCTCGTTGCCGGCCGGTATGATGATGTCCTTGATCTTGTTGCGCCGCGCCGCCACCGTCTTCTCCTTGAGCCCGCCGATCGGCAAAACCTGGCCGGTCAGCGAAAGCTCGCCCGTCATCGCCAGCCTGTCCTTGATCTTCTTTCCGAGCACGAGCGAGATGAGGGCCGTCGCCATCGTTATGCCGGCGGAGGGCCCGTCCTTGGGCGTCGCCCCCTCGGGGATGTGGAGGTGTATCTGGCGGCCCTCGAAGTAATCCGCCCCGATCTCGAAGCGCTCGGCGGCGACGTGCCGCACATAGGTGTAGGCGATGCCCGCCGACTCCTGCATGACCGAGCCCATCTGCCCCGTGATCTTGAACCCTTCCTTGCCGGGGTTGGCGACCGCCTCGATGATCAGGGTGTCGCCTCCCATGCTCGTCCAGGCGAGGCCCACCGACATGCCGGGGCGGGTCGCCCGCTTTATGTCGTCGTCCCTGAAGATCGGGTTGCCGAGGTATTTCTGGACCGCCGCCTTGTCGATGGCGATCTTCCTACGCTCCTCGTCCGCGCTGTCCAGCACGATGGCCTTGGCCAGCTTGCGGTGTATCTTGTCCAGATACTTCTCGAAGTTGCGGACTCCCGCCTCCCTCGCGTAGGATTCGGCTATGAAGCTGAGCGAATCCCTGGTGTAGCGTACCTCGCCCTTCTTGAGCCCGTTCTTCTCGCAGCTCTTGGGGATGAGATAGCGCTTGGCGATCTCGATCTTCTCGCTGTCGATGTAGCCCGGGATCTGGATGATCTCCATGCGGTCGATCAAAGGCCGGGGAATCGTGTCGAGGGTGTTCGCCGTCGTGATGAAGAAGATGTTCGAGATATCGAAGGGCAGGTCCAGGTAATGGTCGCGGAAGCTGAAGTTCTGCTCGGGGTCGAGGGCCTCGAGCAGGGCGCTCGAGGGGTCGCCCTGATAGGAGGCGCCCATCTTGTCGATCTCGTCGATCATGAAGACCGGATCCCTTGTCTTGCTGATCTTGAGCCCCTGGATGATCTTGCCGGGCAGGGCTCCGACGTAAGTGCGCCGGTGCCCCTTGATCTCGGCCTCGTCGCGCATGCCGCCCACCGAGAAGCGGAAAAACTCCTTGCTCATGGCCTTGGCTATAGACCTGCCGACGCTCGTCTTGCCGACGCCCGGAGGCCCGACGAGGCAGAGAATCGAGCCTTTGGAGTCCTTCTTGAGTTTCCTCACGGCGAGATACTC
>JAJTBU010000134.1 GCA_021286735.1 bacterium | reverse complement strand
CAGGTCTCGGCCGAGTTTTTGTGTCATTTCCCGTTTCCTCTGGACATGGGTCGATTATAGCGCTCCCCTGGTGTTTGTCAACAATAATTTTCAAGTTTGTTAAATGTATTTGGCAAGATATCTTGGAGACTCCATGCGTCAAAAATACATCTATATCGTTTTATTATTGTTATTAATGGCATCACCAACCATTCGATCCTGTTAAAACCATCCCATATTTTTTCATATTACCGTCCAATATTTTGAATATTTTGTTGACAATTTTATCCGATGGTCTATACTGTTCCCGAGTTCCGGTGTGGCCAGCGGCGACACCGTTCACTAAGGTGGAGCACGATGAGTTTTATGTACAACCCTTTCCCCTACGATGATCCGAGCGCCGTCAACAAGATCGCGGTGGATCCCTCCCTTCGGGCGGCCATAGCGCGGGGCCTTCCGGCCGCCGCTGCGCAGCTCGCTAGGGCCGCCGCCGAGAAGGCGCGCGAGAACGGCTCCTGCGTGCTCGCGCTCGACGGCTACATAAGCGCGCCCTTCGAGATTCTCTCCAGGCAGGTGGCCCGGGCGGCGGCCCAGTCGGGGCTGGCCGTGCGCGTCGTCGATTCGGCGGGTCTCTATAAGGAAGAAGCGGTTCTCGCCGCCCAGCTTCTCCGCAACCTCCCCGAGGATCGCGCCGAGGATCCGCCCCTCCTCTATGGAAGGCTCTACTCCGGCGGCTACGAAGGCCTGATGGACGAGGCGAAGGTCCGAGCCCTGGCCGACGATCTCGCGCGCTTCAAGGCCGAAGGCTCCGGATTGACGATCGTCTTCGGGAATGGCTGCCTGATCGGCGCGCTGCGCGGATTGGCGGACCTGCGCTGCTACCTGGACGTCACGCAGAAGCGCACGGTGCTCAACATCAAATCGGGCAAGTGCGGCAACCTCGGCTTCGCGACGCCGAAGCCCTACAACCCGACGCTCCGCCACGCCTACTATGTCGACTTCGAGGCCGCGGCGGCCCTGCGCGGCGAGCTGATCCACGGGAAGTCCCTCGACTACTACGCCGCGGCCGACAGCGCCGACGATATGCGGCTTCTGCCCTTCGCGGCCTTCCTCGGCGTCTGCGAAACCCTCGCCGGCTATCCCTTCCGCTGCCGGCCCGTCTATATCGAGGGCGTTTGGGGCGGCTCCTACATCAAGCACCTGCGCCGCCTGCCCGACTCGATGCGCAACTGCGCCTGGTGCTTCGACCTCATCCCCATGGAAGTGTCGATCGTGGCGGAGATGGAGGGCCTCCAGCTCGAGCTGCCCTATTTCTGCTTCGTGCAGGCCGCGGGGGAGAAGCTGATGGGCGGGGCCTGCGTGAGGAAGTTCCACGGCTACTTCCCCATCCGGTTCAACTACGACGACACCTTCCACTCCAGCGGCAACATGTCGATACAGTGCCACCCGGACGGCGCCTATGTGAGATCGCACAACGACGAACTCGGCCGGCAGGACGAGAGCTACTACATCGTCGTGGCCGGGCAGGAGGCGCGCACTTTCTGCGGCTTTACGGAATCGGCCAACGTCGAGGAATTCGTCGCCGACTGCAGGCGCTCCGAGCGCGAGGGCACCGAGGTGGACTACGAGTCCTACGTCCACGCCGAGCCTTCGAAGCCGGGTCAGCAGTTCCTGATCCCCGCGGGCACCATCCACGCCTCGGGCCGCAACCAGGTGATCCTCGAGATCGGCAGCCTGACCATCGGCTCCTACACCTACAAGATGTACGATTACCTCCGCAAAGATCTGGACGGCAGGCTGCGGCCCATCCACACCATCCACGGCGACGCCGTGCTGCGCCGCGAGCGCCGCGGCGACTGGGTCAAGAAAAACCTCATCCAGGAGAAGCGCCTGGTCCGGCGAGACGAGGGCGGCGAGGAGTTCGTCGTCGGCGAGTCCGAACTCCTCTATTTCTCGCTGCGCAACCTGCGCTTCGCCAAGCGCATGACCGACGAGGCGGCGGGGCGCTTCCACGTCCTCGTGCTCGTCGAAGGAGAGAAAGTCGTGATACGCTCCCTCCAGGACCCCTCGAAGCAGTTCGTCCAGCGCTACATGGACATGGTGGTGGTGCCGGCCTCCTTCGGGAAGTACGAGCTCATCAACCAGGGCGAGGGGATAGCGGTGGTCCACAAGACCCTGCTGAGGGACGGATATGAGACTGACGAACCGTGAGTGCGTCCTGGCGCTCGACGCGGGAGGCACGGCGGCGAAGATAGGCATCGTGGCGAGGGCGGAGGCTGCGGATTCGGCGGCCGATGCCGGCGGCGCGAGGGCAAATCCGGGCGCCGCCGCAGATGCGGGCGCCGGCTGGCGGGTGCTCGACGCGCGGGAAATCCCCATGCCTTCGACGGGAAGCGCCGAGGAGATCGCCGAGGCCTACGCGGCGGCCGCCCGGATGGGGCTCTCCTGCGCGGCGGCCCGGGGGCTTTCGGCGGCAGGCGTCGGCGTAAGCACGCCGGGGCCCTTCGACTACGGGGCGGGCGTGAGCCTGATGAGGCACAAGTACGCGGCCATCGAGGGGATGAGCGTGCGCGGGTTCATAGGCCGGGCGACCGGCGGCCTGCCCGTGCGCTTCATCCACGACGCCTTCGCCTTTTTGCTGGGAGCCCTGGCCTATTCGGATGGGGCGGCGGACGCAGGCGAAGGGCGTGTGGGCGGCGGAAGCGCGGGGGGCTGCGAAGGCGCGGCCGCCGGGCGAAGCGTTGGCGCGAACGTCTGCGGCGCCACCATCGGCACGGGGCTCGGGTTTGCCGCCATGGTAGGCGGCAGGCTTCTGCGGAACGCCTCCGGAGGCCCGGCGATCAGCGTGTACGCCGCGCCGTATCTGGATGGGATAGCGGAGGACTACGTGTCGCGGCGCGGCGTGGAAGGCTGCTACAGCCGCCGCGGCGGCCGCGGCAGCCCAACGGTCAAGGAAATGGCCGCGGCGGCGCGGTCCGGCGACGCCCTCTGCGCCGGCGTGTTCGAGGAAACGGGCACGCACCTGGCGCGCATCCTGGCGCCGATCGTTCAGAAGGGCGGCTACGGCACCCTCTTCCTGGGCGGGCAGATCGCCAAGGCCGGCGAACTCCTGGCCGCCCCTGCGCGCCGCGCCTTCGCCGAACTCGGGATATCCTGCGAGGTGGCGCCTGCCGCCCGCATCGACGAGGCGCCGCTTTTGGGCGCCGCACGCCTTTTCCTGGACGAGGAGGTGCTCTGATGACCGGATGCTGCCTGCGGATCAAGGAGGCCATGTCCTCGCTGGCGCCCAAGGAACGGAAAGTGGCCGGCTTCATCCTCGATTTCCCCGACGAAGTGGCCGGCATGTCCATCGAGGAACTCGCCGCCTCCTCCTCTGCCAGCACGGCGGCCGTCGTACGCCTCTGCAAGAGCGTCGGCTACTCGGGCTACAAGGAGTTCTGCAGGGTCCTCTCCGCCGACCTCGCCAACCAGCCCAACAACATCGTCTACGCGGAGATCCACCCGGGCGACAGCCTGGAGGCCATCGTCAACAGCGTGAGCATGAGCGACATGAAGGCCATCGAGGGCACGCTCTCCCTGGTCGACCTCGCCGAGCTCGAGCGCGCGGTGCCCTCTGCGCGGCGCCCCGGATCGATTTCTACGGGGCCGGCACCTCGGGCCTCGTCGCCCTGGACGCGTCCAACAAGTTCGTTCGCATCAACAAGTTCACCGTGGCCCACGCCGACCCCCACGAGCAGATGCTCTCGGCCACCAGCCTGCGCCCCGGCGACGTCGCGGTGCTCTTCTCCTACTCGGGCGAGACCCGCGACACGATCGAGACCTGCGAGATCGTCAAGGCCACGGGCGCCACCGTGATCACCGTGACCCGCTACGGGCGCAACCTCCTGAACGAAATGGCCGACATCAAGCTCTCCATCTCCTCGGCGGAATCGATGATACGCAGCGGGGCGATGGGGTCGCGCATCGGACAGCTCACCATGGTCGACATCCTCTACACGGCGGTGTGCAGCCGCCTCTACGACCAAGTGAAGCCCTATCTCGACAAGACGAGGCTGACGAGCCAGCGCAAGCACTCGCGGCCGCGCCGGTGAAGGAGCCTGTGGCATGATCGACAAGAACCGCATTCCCGGCGTCGGCGTCCTCCTCATCACGACGCCGCGATTCAGGGACCTGGGGCAGGGAACGCCCGGCGGCGTCTACCGCGAGCGCAAGGAGCGCGAAGCCGGACGCGTGGTGGAGGCCCTCTCCGCCTTCTCGGCGCCCGTCTTCCCCGGCGTGGTCTACACCCGCGAGGATCTCGCCGCCGCGATGCGCGCCTTCGACGCGGCGGAGGTCGACATGGTCTTCGCCTGCTTCCTCTCCTGGTCGGACGACTTCGCGTGGATACGCTTCCTCCGCGACATGAGGCCCGTGCCCGTCCTCTTCGCCTCCATCGTCCGCGATTCCCTGGGCTTCGAGGACTCCATGACCGAGGACCGCTTCGTCGAGTTCCTCTCCGCGGGCGCCCTCGTCGGCATGCTCGAGGCTTCCGGCTCCGCGACCCGCTTCGCCCGGCCCATGATGGAGCGGACGATCGGCAGCCTGGCCGAGGTGGCCGCCCGATGCGCCGACTTCGCCCGGGCCGCGGCGGCGCGGAGCGCCCTGCGCGCCTCGACCTTCGGCCTTCTGCCCTCGATGAACGAGGTGATGTGGTCCACCTACGTGGACATCTACGACCTCTTCATGAAGGCGGGGCCCGAGACGCGCTTCCTCTCCGTGCCCGCCCTGGAGGTGGAGATCGCGGGCCTGCCCGAAGGCGCGGTGGCGCGCGCGACTGAATCGATCCTGGCGGCCTACGAGGCCGACGCCACGGTGGACAGGGCCAAGATGGAGGTCTCCGTGGCGGCCTCGCTGGGCCTGGAGGCGCTCTGCCGGAGGGCGGGCGTCGACGTCCTCGTTCTGAACGACATCGAGCCTACGCTCATGCGGAGCCTGGGCTTGCGGCCGGGCTTCACGCCCTGCCCCGGCACCTCCGACGTGACCGTCGTCCCCGAGGGGGATATCGGCGGCGCCCTTGCCGTCTACATTTCGAAGCTGATCGCGAAGAGGAGCGTCTTCTTCGCCGAGCCCTTCCACATCGACCGGGAGAAGGGCGTCTTCGCCGCGGGCCACGCCGGCCCCAACGACTACACCGACCCCGAGGGCGAGACCATCATCTCGCGCGACGAGCGCTTCGCCCGCACCGACTACAAACATGCCGGGGCGCCCTTCGCCTGGCACACCGTCTCGCCGGGCGAGAAGACCATGGTGCACGTCTCGCAGTGCGCCGGCCGCTTCAAGCTCGTCTGCGCGGTCGTGGACGCCCTGCCCTGCCCCCACCACCTGGCGGGCTACTCGCACGGCCTCTTCCGGCCGCGCAGGGACATGACGGGCTTTTTCCAGGAACTCATGGATATCGGCGTAACCCAGCACTACGCGATCGTCGCGGGCGACCACCGCCGCGCGCTGGCCGATTTCGCCGCGATCATGGACTTTGATTTCCGCCAGCTCTAGGCGGTACGGGAGAGTACGATGAGGAAGAACACCCTTGCGCTGGCGGTCGGCGAATTCGGCGACCGCGTCGTCTGGTCGGCGGCGGGCACCCCGCTGGCGAACGCCGAGAAAGCCGACTTCTGGCGCCTCTTCATGGACGACGGCTACGAGCGCGAGATTCCCGTGCATTCGGCCGCGCAGGCGGGAAAGCTCTCGCCGACCGAGGCCGGCATGGACATCGCCTACGACGGCCTCGTGGACGAGTCGGGCAGGCGCTGGGACGTCAGCCTCGTCGTCCACGTCGTCCGCAGGGACGAGGAGCTGGAGTTCTGGGCCGAGGTCGAGAACCGCGGCGCGGCGCGCGTGAACGAGATCCAGCTGCCCTTCGTCGACCTGAGCTCGGCCTGCGGCGCCGACCGTTCCGCCGACACCCTCTACCGCGCCAACGGCATGGGCGAGCGGCTCCGCGACCCCTGGAAGGCCCTCGAAAAGGGCCACACCGAGTACATGGCCGCCGACTACCGCGAGATCTGGTCGCCCCTCCTCTACCCCCGGCCCTCGACCATGGCCTGGCAGGGGCTAGAGACGGGCGGACGCTTCCTCTACCTGGGCAGGCACGACGAGGAGTACCGCGTCTGCTCGCTCAACGCCGGCGTAGGCCCGCGCAACAGCCCGCCGCGCCTCATCCTCTCGGCCTGCCACTACCCCATGTGCCGCAAGGGCGAGAAAGTGGCGACTGGCAGGGGCGTCCTCGCCCTCTGGGAGGGCGACTGGCGCTCAGGCTCCGACCGCTACGGCGAGTGGGCCCGCTCGACCTTCTTCAAGCCCGCGCCCAAGCCCGAGTGGGTCAAGAAGTTCACGGGCTGGCAGCGCGTGATCCTGCGGCACCAGTACGGCGAGGTGTTCTGGAAGTACGCCGACCTGCCCCGGCTCTACGACGAGGGCGCGGCTTACGGCCTCGACGTGCTGATGGTCTTCGGCTGGTGGAAGGGCCGCTTCGACAACGGCTATCCCGTCTACGAGCCCGATCCGGCCCTG
>JAJTBU010000133.1 GCA_021286735.1 bacterium | reverse complement strand
TGAGGTCGGTGTTCTTCCTTCCGAACGTGCTCTCCATGGTGGTGGTGGCCCTGATCTGGTCCTTCGTGTTCTTCCATCTCCTGCCCAAGATCACGGGCATCGAGACCTGGATGAGCGATTCCGCGAAGGCGCCCTGGCTCCTCGTCCTCGTCTCCTCCTGGCAGGCCTCGGGCTACTACATGGTCGTCTACCTCGCGGGGCTGCAGAACATTCCGCAGGACGTGATCGAGGCCTCGCTCATCGACGGCGCCTCGCCCCGCGACAGGCTAAAGCGCATAACGCTGCCCCTGCTCGCGCCCGCGTTCACGGTCTGCGTATTCCTTTCGATCGCCAACGCGCTCAAGTGCTTCGACCTGGTCTACGCGATGGTCGGGCCCTCGGGCTACGCCGTGGGCACGGTGCCTTTCGTGATGGACATATTCTTCGACGCCTTCGCCCGCAAGCTGGCCGGCCTCGCGACCGCCAAGGCGACGCTGCTCTTCGCCGTCATACTGCTCGTGACGGGAATCCAGCTCGTCATCATGAAGCGCAGGGAGGTGCAGCTGTGAGGTTCCGCATGAAACCCCTCCACGCGCTCGAAGCGTTCATGATCCTCTTCGCCCTGCTGTTCATCTACCCCGCCCTCTTCGTGCTCCTTAGCTCCTTCAAGCCCGACGCGGAGATCATGCTCAGGCCGCTCGCCCCGCCGACGCGGCTTTACCTGGACAATTTCGTGAAGGCCTGGAAAGTCATGGATTTCCCGCGCGTCGCGATTTCGACGCTGGCCATCACCGTGGGCGGCGTGGCGGGCATCGTCCTCACGAGCTCGATGGCCGCGTGGATGCTGGCGCGGACGAATTCGCGCCTTTCATGGCTCGTCTATTCGATATTTGCCTTCGCACTCGTCATCCCCTTCCAGATCATCATGGTGCCCCTCGCGGTGCTCGCCTCCGACCTCGGCCTGACCAACAAGGCGGGAATCGTCTTTCTGTACTGGGGACTGGGTGCGCCGATGGCGATTTTCATGTACCACGGCTTCGTCAAGGGCGTTCCGCGGGAGCTGGAAGAATCGGCGGCGATAGACGGCGCGGGCACGAGGTACATTTTCTTCAGGATCGTCTTTCCCCTGCTCAAGCCCATCACTGCGACCATCGCTATACTCGACGCGCTGTGGATCTGGAACGACTTCCTCCTGCCGCTGCTGATCGTCAAGCAGGGGACCATCCAGCTCGCGCAGATGCAGTTCTACGGGCAGTTCCTGAAGGAATACGGCCCGCTGACCGCCTCGCTCATGCTGTCGGCGGCGCCCATTGTCGCCTTCTACCTGGGGCTGCAGAAATACATCATCAAGGGAATAGCCGCGGGAGCGGTGAAAGGTTGAACGATATGGAGACGGAAAGGCAAAAATTCGAGCGCGGCGCGGGCGTGCTCCTCCACCCCAGCTCGCTCCCCGGGCCCTTCGGCATTGGGACGCTCGGGGAAGAGGCGCGCGGCTTCGTGGATTTTCTCGCGGCCGCCGGCGTCGGGCTCTGGCAGACCCTGCCGCTCGGGCCGACGGGCTTCGGCGACTCGCCCTATCAATGCCTTTCCGCGTTCGCGGGCAACACCTACCTCATCGATCCGCGGGAACTCGCCGGCATGGGCCTCGCCGGACAGGCCGAGGTCGACGCTTGCAAATCGCCCAACGTTGGCAGAGTGGATTTCGGCGCCCTCTTCCGCGACCGCGGAGCCCTCGTCGACGCCGCGTGGCGGCGATTCGCGGGCGGGGACGGTTCGGCGGACAAAGGCGGCCCGGCGGGCGTCAGTCCGGGCGTTAAGGCCGGCTTCGAGGCCTTCTGCGCGAAGAACGCCTTCTGGCTGGACGACTTCGCCCTCTTCTCGGCGATCAAGGAAACCTTCGGCTTCGAGCCCTGGGAGCGCTGGCCGGACGGCCTGCGGCGGCGCGAGCCGGGCGCGTTGGCCGATTTCGCGGCGAAATCCGCCGACAGGACGGGCCGGCACAAGTTCGGCCAATATCTTTTCAGCCGCCAATGGGCGGCGCTGCGCGTCTACGCGGCCTCGCGCGGCGTGAGGATCATCGGCGACCTGCCCATCTTCGTCGCCTGGGACAGCGCCGACGCCTGGTCCCATCCCGAGCTCTTCCTCCTCGACGCGTCGGGGCGCCCAGCCAAGGTCGCGGGGGTTCCCCCCGACTATTTCACCTCGACCGGGCAGCTCTGGGGGAACCCCCTCTACGACTGGCCGGCCCACCGCCGCGAAGGCTACGCCTGGTGGAAGGCCAGGATCGAGTCCGCGCTGCGGATGGCCGATATCCTGCGCGTCGACCACTTCAGGGGCTTCGTGGATTATTGGGCCGTGCCCGCCGGCGACGCGACAGCCGAGCGCGGCGCGTGGGAGAGGGGCCCGGGCATGGAACTCTTCGCGGAGATCGAGCGAACGTTGGGCGATCTTCCCATCATCGCCGAAGATCTCGGCTGCAGGATCGGCGAAGTCAGGGATCTGCGCCGCAGGCTGGGCTTTCCCGGCATGAAGATCCTGCAGTTCGCCTTCGAGTCGGAAAAGGACAACGCCGACTACCCTCACAATTATCCGCAGAACTCCGTGGCCTACACGGGCACCCACGACAACGACACCTGCTCGGGCTGGCTGGGCTCGGCCAAGCGGGAAGCGTCGCGGCGCGCCATCCGCTATGTGGGCGGGCGCAGGCGCGATTTTTCCTGGAACATGATCAAGGCGGCGTGGGCGAGCCCGGCCTGCATCGCCATCGCCCCGGCGCAGGATCTCGCCTCGCTCGGAACGGAAAGCCGCATGAACTACCCGGGCAAGCAGGACGGTTACTGGACATGGCGTCTCGCCGATAGAGCCCTCACGCCCGCGATGGCGCGCAGGCTGCGCGGAATCACCCAACGCTATTTCCGCCTGGCGCGCTAGGGCAGGCGCAGCCGCGCCCGAGACGCTTTACACGGACCGCTGCGCCGCGCTAAGATGCTTGGCGGCGGACTGCGATCTCCAAGAACGTTGCCCGCCCGGCGCCTTTCGGCGTCCGCACATCTTCCACGAGGAGGTTCTCGATGATTGCGCGATATCTCAAAGCGGCCGGGAAAGAGCCTCGGGGGATGAACCTCTAACTCACCCTTCCCCGTAAATCCTCTTTTCCTCACAAACCGCGACAGTTCTACCTGTGTCGATGATCGGGATGGCTTTTGCCTGCGGGTTTTCACGCCCATGGACCTTCATGCCGCGAGGCGCTCGCGCCGAATTGGCGCGGCGCAACCCGATCCCACCCGAGCCTTCCGCCGCGCGCGGAGGGCGAGCGGCGCGCTACCGCGCGCTAAAAATGCGGAGTTTCGCAGAACATGTCGGATTTATTGGAATCATTCGGTTGGAACATGGTGCTGGAACAGGCCTCGCGCGCATATCGCGAGCGCGGATTGGTTCCGGCGAGAGTCGCTGAGGCGAACAGGGATTCGTGGTCCCTCATCGTCGCCGAGGGCGAAGACGCGGCGGAGAGGCAGGCCCAGCTTTCGGGGCGCTTCCTGCACGGCATCGAAAAGGCTTCCGAGAGGCCGGTGACCGGCGACTGGGTGATGGCGTCGACGGAAGCGGCGGGCGGCGGGGCGGCAAAACGTTATACGATCCAAGCCTTGCTGCCTCGGATCAACGCCTTCTCGCGCAAGGCGAAGGGCGACGTCGCCTACGACAAGGTCGAGGAGCAGGTGCTGGTGGCGAATATCGACACCGCGATCATCGTGACGGCGGCGGGCAAGGACTGGAACCCGCGCCGCATCGAACGCTACGTCGCCCTCGTCAGGAGCTCGGGGGCGGCGCCCGTGCTGGCGATAACGAAGGCCGACCTCGAGGAGGACGTCGAAGGGCTCGTCGAGAGGACGCGCCGCGTCGCTCCCGGAATGCCTGTCTTCGCGGTCAGCGCCCTCGAAGGCAGAGGCTTGGAGAAATTCTCCGAATACCTGCTGCCGGGCGCCACGGCCGTGCTGATCGGCTCCTCCGGGGCGGGAAAGAGCACGCTGCTGAACTGGCTCGCCGGCCGCACCCTCCGGCGCGTGCACGAAGTGCGCGCCGACGACCATCGCGGCCGGCACACCACCAGCGATCGGAGCCTCTTCAGGCTGCCGTCGGGGGCCCTCCTCATCGATACGCCGGGATTGCGGGAACTCCAGCTCTGGACCACCGAGGACGAGGTGGACGGAACCTTTCCGGAGATCGAGGAATGCGCCGGGCGCTGCAGGTTCAGGGATTGCGGCCATTCGGGCGAGCCCGGCTGCGCGGTGAGCGAGGCGGTCGAAGCGGGGCTCATCGCGCCGGAGCGCCTCGAGGCGTGGCGAAAGCTGCGCCGCGAACTCGATTTCCTCGAGCGCCGGAAAAACCCCGCGGCTGAGGCCGCCGAGCGCGAGCGCTGGAGGACGATCAACCGCCAGCGCCGAACGATGATGCAGGAGCGGGAATCGATGCGGTAGGGAAAGGCGCGAACAGGTTCAAGGAAGTCGCTCCCTCGTCACAGATGGAATCCTTCCGCCACGGATTCCCCGGCCAAGAAGGCTGAATAGGCTCCCGCGTCGTAGGGGTAATCCCAGGCGCCCTGGCGGTGGAGCATCGAGCCGCCGAAACCGCTCTTAAACTGGAAAAGCCCGTGGAGGGGGTGTTCGGGATCGGGGTTGGGCGCCACGCCGAAGAGGTCGTAGCTGGAACAGCCCCCTTCCTTGGCGGCGTTCATGGCCGCCCACTGGAGCGCGTAGGGGGCCATCAGGTTCCGGTCCTCGCCGGAGGAGGCGCCATAGAGGTAGGTCGCCCGATCGGCCGAGGTCGAGAGGAACATCGCCGCGAGGGGGCGGCCGCCCTTCTCCGCCACGAGGAGGCGCACCTCCGCGTCGGACAGCCCTCCCTGCGCGAGGGCCCTGAAATATCGCCCGCCGTGCGGCGCTATCCTGTTGCGGCGCGCCGTCGCCTCGTAGAGGTCCTGCCAGAGCCCGAGGTCCTCCTCGCCCCCCACGCGGACGGACACGCCCCTGCGCGCCGAAAGGCCGATGTTGTAGCGGGTCTTGGGCTTCATCCTGGAAAGGAGGGCGCCCTCGTCGCCGCGGAGGTCCACGAGGATCGTGTCGGGCGGAAGGATGTCGGTGGGGGATTTCCTGAGCCCGACCTCGCGCACGCCCCAGTTCATCCTCAGCTCGCGCAGGCGGGTTTCGGGCGGCCCGAGCCAGTTGCCCTCGGCGTCGTAGCGGTCCTCGTCGTCGGCGTAGGGGGACTGCCAGGGCAGGTCCCAGCGGATGAAGAGGCAGGCGGGGCCGAGTTCGCGGCGCAGCTCGGAGGAGAGGGCCGCCAGGTACTCGCCGCGGCGGTCGCCGTCGGGGAGTTTTTCAGGGCCGAAGGGGGAATAGGCGACCGTCGCGCCAGCTCCCACCTCGCGGAGGAGGATGAGGACGTCGCCCGACGGGAGGCCGTCGGCCTCGATGTCGAAGGCGAGGGCGCTCCAGCCTAACCGCCGCTTGACGCGGCTCCAATATGTCGTCTGCTGAACGAGCCTCGTCGCGATGAGGGAGCCGGCGGGCTTGCGAAGGACACGGACGTCCACGGGGCGTCTCCAAAAGTATTGTAGGCGCCCGGGCGAGCCTCGTGGCCGGCGCGGGCACCTCAATAAAAACGTACAGAATTTGCCAGGGATAGGCAAGCGCGTCCCCGAAACGAGGGATCAGGAACCGACGTTTCCCGAGAGGGCGATTTCTATGGCCTTGAGAAGGACCTTGCTCGAGCCGGTGGCGCCGGAGACGACGTCGACCTGGAGGGTCTGGCGTTCGACGACGCGGTCGACGATGGCCTCGCCTTTCTTGCCGATCGGGCTGCAGTCGTGCTTGACGATCTTGATCGAGGTTATGCGCCCCGCGGCGAGGGCGACCGAAACCGTCGCCTTGACGAGGCCGCCGTCGTAGCTGCCGGTGTAAACCCCGTTCGCCTCCGTCGCGGGGCCGGGCATGACCGCGGCGGGAACCGGCGCCATGGCGCAGGAAGCGGCGAGCGCTGAAAGCGCCGCGATCAGCGCGAGGAATCGAATCTTTCTCGTCATTTTCATTGGCGTCTCCGTATGTGGCGTCCGGCATTCGGCGCGCCGGCGAGGCGCGCCCCTCAAGATTGCTCCAGCTGCCGGACCACGTCGATCACGGTGCCGTCGCGCCACTGAACGAGGGCGACGGGGCGGTCGGCGAAGCGCGGGGATTCGGGCGCGCCGGTGATCGCCAGCACCTCGTCCATGAGCCGCTCGAGGGTGACCAGGGGCAGCCCGGCCCGGCGCGCCCTGTCGGCGAGGTCGACGCGCCTGGGGTTTATGGCGATTCCGCGCTCCGTGACAATGACGTCGACGACCTCGCCGGGACAGGTCAGGGTCGTGACGCGCTCGCGGACGATGGGGATGCGCTTTCTGAATGAAGGCGCCGTGATGATGGTGCAGCCGGCGGATGCCGCCGCGTCCGTGTGGCCGCCGATGCCGTGGAGGAGCTGGCCGTCGGAGTGGGTGTTGACGTTGACGTTGAAGTCGAGGTCGACCTCGGTGGCGCCGAGGATGGCGA
>JAJTBU010000132.1 GCA_021286735.1 bacterium | reverse complement strand
TTTTTGGCGGCAAAACGACGAAAACGTGGCCCGGTTTTCGCGATTGCCCTCCCCGCGGGCCCGCTTTTTGCCGCAATTCACAAAAAAAGGCGCTTGTGCTATAGTTTTCCGGTGAACACCAAACTGGACATCCTCTACTCGGACGAGGCGATCGTCGTCGTCGATAAACCATCCGGCATCCTCTCCATCCCCGACCGCTACGACCCCGACGCGCCGGTGGCGCTGGCCTTCTTGGAGGGCGACTTCGGCAAACTCTACGTCGTGCACAGGATCGACAAGGACACTTCCGGCGTCCTGATCTACGCGCGGGACGAGGAAGCGCACCGGCTCCTGAACGCGCAGTTCTACTCGAGGGCCGTTGAGAAGAGTTACCTGGCGATCGTGCGGGGCAGGACCGAGCAAGATGCCTGGGAATGCGGCGAGCCCCTGCTGGCCGACGCCGACCGCGCGCACCGCACGGTGATCGACAAGCGCCACGGCAAGGTGGCCTTCAGCCGCTTCCAGACGCTGGAGCGCTTCCGGGACTTCTCCCTGGTGCGCGTGAGCCCGGAGACGGGCCGGACCCACCAGGTGCGCGTCCACTGCGCCGCCACGGGCTACCCCATCGTCGCCGATCCCCTGTACGGCGACGGAAAGCCGGTCCTCCTCTCGCAGATCAAGCGGAAATGGAAGGGCGACGTCTACGAGGAGCGCCCGCTCATCGCGCGCACGGCCCTCCACGCCGAAAAAGTCGTCTTCGCCCACCCCAAGACCTCGCAGACGATGGAGATGGCCGCGCCCCTGCCCAAGGACATGGCCGCCCTCCTTCAGCAGCTGCGGAAGATCGGCTCGCCCGGGCTCGCCGAGTAGGCCGATGCCTGCCGAGCTGGGCCGAGGCCTATCGAGCGGGCTGCGCCCGCGGGGGCATGAAAAAGGGGCGCCATGGGCGCCCCTTTTTTGCCGTTCCAGCCGGGGAATTGTCCCGCGCCAGCGGCGGCCGGTCAGCGCCTTCCCGTCAGCTTGATGAGGTGGTAGCCGAACTGGGTCTGGACCACGTCCGAGATCGAGCCCACGCCGATGCCCTTGCAGGCCGACTCGAAGGCCGGAACCATCTTGCCGGGGCCGAACCAGCCGAGGTCGCCGCCCGAGGACTTCGAGGGGCAGGTCGAATACTCGCGCGCGAGGCCCTCGAAATTGGCCCCCTGCTTGATCCTTTTCAAAAGTTCCTGGGCGAGCGCCCTGTCCTTGACCAAGATGTGGCTTGCTCTCCATTCCATGCGAGTCGCTCCTATCTCCACGAAAGGTGGAATTCCTTTATTTTTCCGACAACCTCCGACAGCTCATCGATCGGGGGGAGTATCGTCGTCCTGAAGTGGGCCTTGCCCGGCTCCTGGCCGAAGCCGCTTCCCGGCACCACGCAGATGCCGGTGCTCTCGAGGAGGGCGAGGCAGTATTCGTCGTCCGTCCTGCCCTCGGGGAGGGTGATGGTCGGAAAGGCGTACATGGCGCCGGTGATGGGCTGGCAGGAATAGCCCGGAATGTCGTTGAGCCCCCGGGCGAGAAGGTCGGCGCGGCGGCGCAGGGATTCGATGACGCCCTCCCGCTCGGCGCGGTAGCGTTCGTAGGAGGGCTGGCCGGGGCGAGGGGGGTTCACGAGGCAGTAGACGAGGACCTGTCCCGGCAGGTTGGCGCAGAGGGCGATGGACTGGAGCTTGGTGATCTGGGCGAGCACCTCGCCGGGCACGTTGCGCACTTCCATGTAGCCGCCGCGCTGGCCGCATTCGCCCAGGTAGCCCTTGGAGCAGGAGTGGAAGCTGAAGAGGCTCACCTCCTTCTCGCCGAGCTCGGTGAGAATGCGGGCGAAGGAGACGAAGCGCTCGCCGGGGCGGTAGGTGTTCGTCTGGTAGACCTCGTCGGCGAGGATGGAGAGCCCGTGCTCCTTGGCGAAGCGGATCACCATCTCGATGTTGCCGCGCGAGAGGACGGCGCCGGTGGGGTTGCCCGGGTTGATGACGCAGATCGCCTTGACGTTCGTGCCCTTTGCGCGCGCTTCGAGGAGGGCTTTGTCCAGCATCTTGCGCGAGAGGCTCCAGCCCGCGGCCTCGTCCAGATAGTAGCCCACCTGGACGCCCCCGTAGAGCGTTATCGTCGCCGAATAGAGGGGGTATTGCGGAACGGGGACCATGATGCCGTCGTCGCTCGAGGCGATGAGGAGGCGCAGGGCGGACTGCACGCCCTTGGAGGCGCCGTCGGTGAGGAAGATATGTTCGGGGTCGGCGGTCACTTCCACGCCATCGCCCGAGTCGCGCTCGGCGATGAAGCGGGCGACGGCCTGCCTGACGAAGCGCAGTCCCTTGGATTCGGAGTAGGCGCCGACGCCGCCCGCCGCGTTCGCGCCTATCGCGCGCGCCGCCTCGAGGACATCGGCGGGAAAGGCCTCGGGGGCGAGAGCGGCCAGCTCGGGCCACTCCGCCAGCGCCAGCACCTGTCGCACGTAGGCGATGGGCTTCTGCCCGAGCGCCTGGGGATTTCCGATATTGCAGTAGATGATTTTCTTCCCCGCGCGCTCCAGCTCCTGGGCGCGGGCGACGATGGGTCCGCGGACCGCGTAATGGGTCTCGAGGACCGCCTTCCCTAGATCGTTGATGGTCAGGGACATGAAGGCTCCTTTGCATGAAAGGCGGCCGGCGGCCGCCTCGCAGGGGGAAAGTATAGCCGAAGAATTGAAAGCGAGTCAAATGCAAACGATCGCCACTCCGCTCGGCTTGATGCAATATTATTCACATTGATATAAATAATTATTGACTTAATCGCCTTCGGCGGGTGCTTGACCCCGCCGGGGACATGGTATATACAGAGCGGAGGCCTAGTCTCCGCGAGCCTGGGCCCCATCTAGCACACACCGGAGGACCCTATGCCCGTCAATCTCAAGGGACGCAGCTTCCTTACCCTTAAAGATTTCAGCCCCGAGGAGATCCGCTACCTTCTGGACCTCTCCCACGACCTCAAGGCGAAGAAACGCGCCGGCATCAAGGGGAACGCCCTGTTCCGCAAGAACATAGTGCTGATATTCGACAAGGCCTCGACCAGGACCCGATGCGCCTTCGAGACGGCCTGCTGGGACGAGGGGGGCAACGCCACCTTCCTCACCAACTCGCAGATGGGCAAGAAGGAGTCCGTCGAGGACACTGCCAAGGTGCTCGGCCGCATGTACGACGGCATCCAGTACCGCGGATTCTCGCAGGATCTCGTCGAGGACCTGGCGGCCTTCTCCGGCGTGCCGGTCTGGAACGGCCTGACCGACGACGACCACCCCACGCAGATACTGGCCGACCTCCTCACCATCGAGGAGCACGTCCACAAGCCGCTCAACAAGGTGAAGATGGTCTACTGCGGCGACGCCAGGAACAACATGGGCAACGCCCTGATGATCGGCAGCGCCAAGATGGGCCTCCACTTCGTGGCCCTCGCGCCCAAGGAGCTCTGGCCGAACGAGGCGCTCACAGCCGAAATGAAGAAGGTGGCGGCCTGCACCGGCGCCACGATCGAGTTCTTCAGCGTCGAGAACGCTGACAAGGCCTTGGCGGGCGCCGACGTCCTCTACACCGACGTCTGGGTTTCGATGGGAGAGGAGGCCAAGTTCGCCGAGCGCATCGCCCAGCTCAAGGATTACCGCGTGACCATGGACTTCGTGAGGAAGACGGGCAATCCGGACGCTATCTTCCTGCACTGCCTGCCGGCCTTCCACGACACGGAGACCGCCGTGGGCAAGGAGATCGAGGCCAAGCACGGCATTCCCGAGATGGAAGTGTCGGACGAAGTATTCCGCTCGCGCCACTCTGTCGTCTTCGACCAGGCCGAGAACCGGCTGCACACGATCAAGGCGGTGATGGTCGCCACGATCGGCGACGTCTGAGCGCCTTCGCGGCGAGCGAGGCTGCGGCCCCCGGCCGCCCCATGGAATGGGGCGGCCGGGGGCCGCTCGTTTTTCGCGCGAGGCTGTGCTACACTCGCCGCGGTAGGTGGCCTATGAACGAAACGCACGACAACATCCCCAAGGCCGAGCGGGCATTGCTCGTCGGCATAGAACTGGACGCGGTAAAAAAGGAAGAGGCCCTGAGCCTCCTGCGCGAGCTGGCGGGGCTGGCCAAGACCCTGGGGCTCGACGTCGCCGAGTCGATCTCCGTGAAGCTGCGCGAGAAGACCGCGGCCCTCCTGGTGGGCACGGGCAAGGCCGACGAGATCGTGGCCATCGCGAAAGCCGAGGACGCCGATTCGATCATCTTCGACTATCCGCTCACGCCGAGCCAGCAGCGGAACTGGGAGAAGCTCTCGGGCAAGAAGGTCTACGACCGCTCCGAGCTCATCATCAAGATTTTCTCGTCCAGGGCGCTGACCAAGGAGGCGAGCCTCCAGGTCGAGTTGGCGCAGCTGGAGTTCGCCCTGCCGAGGCTCGCCCACTCCTACGAGGACCTCTCGCGGCAGCGCGGCGGCCGCTACGGCACCAAGGGCTCGGGCGAGCAGAAGCTCGAGCTGGACAGGCGCACCATCGAGCGCCGCATCCACGAGATAAAGGAAGAGCTGAAGGACGTCCGCAAGTCGCGCGACGTCCAGCGCAGGCGGCGCGAGCGCATCGAGCTGCCCCGCGCGGCCATCGTGGGCTACACGAACGCGGGCAAGTCGAGCCTCCTCAACGCCCTCACCGCGGCGAACGTCCTGGCCGAGGACAAGCTCTTCGCCACCCTGGACCCAACCAGCCGCCGCATCCGCTTCCCGCACGAGCGCGAGGTCATCGTCACCGACACGGTCGGGTTCGTGCGCAACCTGCCGCACAACCTCGTCGAGGCCTTCAAGGCGACGCTCGAGGAAGCCTCGGCCTCCGACCTCCTCATCCATGTCGCCGACGCCGCCGACCCCGAGGTCGAGGTCCACATGGCGACGACCGAGAAGGTCCTGGACGAGATCGGCGCGGGCGCCGTGCCCCGGATCCTCGTTCTGAACAAGGTCGACATCGCCGAGCCCGGCGCCGTCGAGCAGTGGCGCCGCCTGCACCCCGACAGCCTCGCCATCTCCGTCAAAACCACATTCGGCCTCGACGCGCTGGCGGTTCAGATCGAGGCGCGCCTCACCGCCGGGATGAAGGAGATGGAACTGGCGATTCCCTTCGCCGAGTATTCGCTCATTCCCCTCATCCACCGCGAGGGTACGGTCCTGGAGGAGCGCACCGAGGACGACTGCACGGTCATCCGCTGCAAGGTGCCGCAGCGCATCGTTCCCAAGCTGGAGCCCTACGCGCGCGGCGAGGCGCCCAAGGCATGAGGGATATCCGCTCGGCCCTCGTCGTGGGAGCGGGGGCGATAGGCGCGGCGGTGGCGTCCCGGATTTATGGCGTCGATCCTGCGGCCGTGGCGATCTGCGCCGAGGGCGAAAGGCGGGAGCGGTACCGCCGCGACGGCTTCGTCGTCAACGGCGAGGCCTACGATTTCCGCATCGCCGAGCCCGGCGCGGACGCTCCCGCCGAGCTCATCATCGTGGCCGTCAAAGACTATGCGCTCGACGAGGCCATCGAGGCGATGCGCCCCTTCGTGGGGCCCGACACGACCATCGTCTCCCTCCTCAACGGCGTTTCGAGCGAGCGGCGCCTGCGCGAGGCCTTCGGCGAGGAGAGGGTGCCCCTGGCCTTCATCATCGGCATCGACGCCCTCCGCATCGGCAACAGGATCGATTTTTCCAGCCCGGGCGTCGTGCGCCTCGGCTTCGAGAAGGGCGCCTCAGCGGACCGCCGCGCGCGCGTCCAGGCTGTTTCGCGCTTCCTCGCGGCCCACGACGTGCCGCACGAGCTTCCCGAGGATATGGAGAAGGCGCTCTGGTTCAAGTTCATGTTCAACGTGGCGATGAACCAGTGGTCGGCGGTGCTGCGCGGCTCCTATGGGCTCTTCCAGAGGAGCGCCCCGGCGCGCGAGCTTCTGGCCGCCACCATGCGCGAGGTGCTCGCCCTGTCCGACGCTCTCGGCAAGGGACTCGCGCCTTCCGACATCGACGCGATCTTCGCCACTCTCGACGGCTTGAACGGCGCGGGCCGCACCTCGATGCTGCAGGACGTGGACGCGCGCCGGCGGACCGAGGTCGACGCCTTCGCGGGAACGGTGCTGCGCCTGGCCGAGGAGACTGGGGTCGCGGCGCCGATGAACCGCGCCCTCTTCCTCGCCCTCAAGGCCATCGAGGACGCCGCTTCGTTCTAGACGACACGCACGCTGGAAATCTCCCCCGACCAGAAGGATTCCTCCGCGCCGCCGGGCAAGGCGAGCACGAGGCGGCCGGCATCGTCGACGCCCCGGATCCTGCCCCGCTTGACGTCGCCGCGCTCGGGGTGCCCCGCCACGAAGTTCCCTTCCTCGCCGCGCGCCCAGAGCAGGCGCTCGTAGTCGGCGCGCCAGCCTGCGTCCCCGAGCCGGCCCACGACCGCCCCTCCGACGTCGGCGGCCAGGGCTTCCGCGTTCTCGAGCCAGGGGAGGGCGCCCGCTCCTGCGCCCGGGCGCCCTCCGGAGGCGCCGCGATGGGCGAGCGCCGCTTCCTCGACGCTGGTGGCAGCCGCCGCCAGCTCGGCCGGATA
>JAJTBU010000131.1 GCA_021286735.1 bacterium | reverse complement strand
GGTCAGGCCTTGGCGTACGCCTTCGCGCGCCCGGCCTTGCCCGCCTCGGCGAGGAGGCCCGCGCGGCAAAGGCAGTAGAGAATCTTGCGGGCGCGCTCCGGCTTTATGCCGAGCGCCTTCCCCAGCGAGGCGGAGGTCCACGGGGAGGGCAGGTCCTTGGGGATGAGGGCGAGCCACTGGGACTTCGTCCGGAAAGAGCGCGATAAGAGGACTCCGGCGAGTTCCCTGTCCACGGTGCGGTCGCCTTTTCGCCGCCAGGAGCCCGTGCCGTCGCGGGTCTTCGTCTCGACGCTCCTGACCAGGAGGGCTTCCACCGTGACGTTGCGCGCCGCTATCAGCCCCGGCGCGTGGACGAGCTCGTCGAAGAGCGCGTAGAGGTCGCCGCGCTTGGGGCTTTTCCGCGTGGAGATGACCTCCTCAGTGAGGGGGTCGAGCCGCCGGAGGAGGCGCTCTGCCTCGATGGGGTGGACCACGCGGACCTTGTACCCCTTCGCCGCCAGGGCGAGGGCTTTTTTCGCTATTTTCCCGAGCTGCCTGGTCTGGACCTCGACGAGCTCGCCGCTCGCGCGCACGAGATCGATCACCCTGCCTTCGACCGGCGCCTCGAGGCGGTCGCCCGGCGAGGCGAGATATTCCTTCAGCCCCTCGTGCAGGCTGTATTCGGCGTAGAGATTGATCCCTTCCTTTTCGGCGGCGAACCCTTCCATGGATTCGAGTATGCACGAGGGCGCGGAAAAATTCCAGGATGGCCGCAGCAATCGCCGTACCAAGAAACAATGAAAGCGCACAACGCGATGTTTCACTCTTTTCGCGTTGACGGACTCCGTGGGCGGTTCTAGGATGAAATCGAGCGACCATGGCGTCGCGCGAAATTCCATCGCAAGGAGTGTCCGATGAAGAGGTACGGAAGATCGATCGCAGTTCTGATCATGCTGGCCGCGCTCGCCGTTGGCGGCGCCTTCGCCCAGGGCAAGGCGGGCATCGACGCCACGATCCGGGCGATGGAACCGCAGATAATCCAGATCGCCGATTTCATCCACGAGAATCCGGAGTCCGGCAACAAGGAGTTCAAGGCCGTGGAGCTGCTCACGAAGACCTTGGCGGACAATGGCTTCGTCGTAGAAAAGGGCGTGGCCGGGCTCGAGACGGCCTTCGTGGCCACCTACAAGAACGCGGGCGGCGGGCCGGCTATTTCCTTCATGGCCGAGTACGACGCCCTCGACGGGCTCGGGCACGGCTGCGGCCACAACCTCATCGCCGCGTCCTGCGCGGGCGCCGCGATCGCGCTCTCCAAGAACCTGGGCTCGACGCCAGCCACGGTCATCGTGTTCGGCTGCCCGGCCGAGGAGACGACGAGCGGCAAGATTCCCATGGCCGCCGCGGGCCTCTTCAACAGGGCCGACGTCGGCATGCAGATGCACCCCGGATCGAACCAGGCGGGCGTCGGGAGCATCTCCCTGGCGCTCAACCTCATCGACTTCACCTTCGACGGCAAAGCGAGCCACGCCGCGGCCTCTCCCTGGCTCGGCCGCAGCGCCCTGGACGGCGTGATGATGATGTTCAACGGCGTCGAGTACCTGCGCGAGCACGTCAAGCAGGACATCCGCATCCACGGCATCGTGACCAACGGCGGCCAGGCGGCGAACATCGTCCCCGAGAAGGCGGCCGCTCGGTTCTATGTCCGCGGCCTCGAGCGGCCCTACCTCAACACCGTTGTCGAGCGGGTCTACGACGTCGCCAGGGGAGCGGCCCTCGCCACCGGCACCACCGTGACGATCAAGGAAGTCAAGCAGTACGACAACGTCGTCAACGTCCCCTCCTTCATGAAGCTCATCCAGGACATGGGCAAGGTGAGCGGAGTCGCCGAGATGCCCACGCCGGACCCGATGGCGGGCTCGAGCGGCTCCACCGACTTCGGGACCGCTTCCTCCAAGATTCCCTGCGTGATGTTCGCGCTGCCGGTCTCCACCGAGCCGGTCGCCGGCCACTCGAGGGAAATGGTGGCGGCCACCTTCAGCCCGATGGGAAGGCAGTCGGCGGTGCTCGCCGCCGACATCATGGCCAAGGCCGGCTGGGACCTGATCGCCGATCCGGCCCTCCTCGCCAAGATCAAGGCCGAGTGGAAGATCGCCGTGGGCGGAGGCAAATAAGCCAAAGCGGTAGTCGCGACTCGCCAACGGGGGCTGGCCGTCATGCGCGGCCGGCCCCCGCGCTTTTTCCCTGCCGGCGCTTCCGCCGCGGCTGGCGCTCGGAGAGCGCTCGCTCGCTTGCGTCTCGGGGGGCCTGTCTCTATACTTGCCCTGTCCCGGCGTTTCTTGGCCGAATTCCCGAGCGGAGGATAAAAAATGTCGTTCAGCATCACGGCGTCCTGCATAGGCTGCGCCGCCTGCGCGAGGGCCTGTCCCGTCCTGGCCATCGCCGGAGAGCGGAAAGGTCTCCATCGCATCGATCCGGCCAAGTGCATAGAGTGCGGCGCCTGCGGACGAGTTTGCCCCGCGGAGGCGGTGCTCGACGCCGACGGCGCCCCGGTCAGGCGACTGCCGAGAGCCCAGTGGCCCAGGCCGGCCTTCGACCTCGGCCGATGCATCGCATGCGGCGTCTGCGAGGCGAAATGCCCGGCGCGCTGCATCGCCATGGCGCCCGCCGCGCTTTCCGAAAGCGCCGCGCACGCAGTTGCCGCCGCCGATGACTGGAAGCCCCGGCTCGAAAAACCGGAGGCCTGCGTCTCCTGCGGCTGGTGCGCCTTCTACTGCCCGGTGTCGTGCATCGTCGTGGCGGCGCCCGGCGCGGCCGAGCGGGCAGCCCTTCCCGAGGAGGCGCGCGCATGAAGACCATCGTCGGCGAATCAAAGCGTTACCTTGATATAAATCTCTCGGACAGGAGCTGGACGGCTTTTTCGCCTCCAGAGGAGGATCTCCGCGATTACCTGGGCGGCAAGGGACTCGGCCTCAAGCTGATCTACGACCGCGCGGACTCGGGCGCCCGGCTCGCCGCCATGGATCCCCTCGGTCCCGACAATATCCTCGCCTTCATGATGGGCACTTTCGTCGGGACGGGCGCGACCTGTTCGGCCCGGTTCGCGGGCGTCACGAAAGCTCCTCTTACCGGAATCATGGTCGGTTCGTCCTGCGGCGGCCCCTTCGGCATGGCCTGCAAGACCGCCGGCTGGGACGGAATCCTGGTGCGGGGCGCCGCCGAAAAACCAACGACCCTCCTCATCGACGAGGAGGGCGCGCGCTTCGAGGACGCCGGCGACCTCTGGGGCCTCGGCACCGACGAGGCGCAGCGGCGGCTGGTCGCCAAGCCCCGGCAGGGCGCCCTCGTGATAGGCCCCGCCGGAGAGAACGGAGTCCTCTACGCCAACATCCGCTCGGGGAACCGCTACCTCGGCCGCGGCGGCATGGGCGCGGTGATGGGCGCCAAACGGCTCAAGGCGATCGTGGCGACGGGCCAGTCCTTCAGGATCGAGCCCGCGGACAAGGCTTCCTTCGAGAAACATCGCGACATCGGGCGGAAATATATCAACCGCAACGCCTTTGTCCTCGGCTACCGCGCCTATGGCACCAACTATGGCGTCGAGCCGGGCATACGCGCGGGCTTCGCGCCCGTGCGCAACTTCCGGGACCGGACGGACGAGCGCTGCCGCGCCCTGTCCGGCGAGGCGATGGCTTCGCGGTACAAAACGCGGCACGCGCCCTGCGCCCCCTGCTCCGTCCTCTGCGGGAAGAAGGGGACCTACCCCGACGGCGCCGAGCGCCACATCCCCGAGTACGAGACGATAGGCGTCTGGGGCGGGAATATCCTGAACTTCGATCCCGACCTCGTCGGGATATGGAACGATCTCATGAACGACCTGGGGCTCGACACGATCTCCGCCGGGGTCACGGTGAGCTGGGCGATGGAGGCGGCCGAGAAGGGCCTGCGCCCGAGCGGGCTCGCCTTCGGCCGGACGGACAACATCGCGGGAATCCTGGAGGAGATCGCGCTGCGCGAGGGGGAGGGGGCGGAACTCTCCCTGGGATCGAAGCGGCTCGCCGAAAAGTACGGCGGCATGGACTTCGCCGCCCAGGTCAAAGGTCTCGAGATGGCCGCCTACGACCCCCGCGCGGGCTGGGGCCAGGGGCTCAACTACGCCGTCGCGAACCGCGGGGGCTGCCACCTCAACGCCTATCCCATAGCCCTGGAAGCCATGTTCGGTTATATCCCGCCCTACACGACGCTCTCCAAGGCCAGCTGGGTGGCCTTCCTCGAGGATCTCTTCGACGCGGTGAACGCGACGCAGACCTGCCAGTTCTCGATCTTCGGCTATCTCCTCGAGCCGCCCATCGCGCGCCTCACGCCGAAGCCGCTGCTCAAGATGGCCATGACGCTGCTGCCGGGCGCGGCGCAGCTCGTCCTCGATTGGGGCGCGCTCTCGGGCCAGGTGGAGGCGATCACCGGGCGCAGGCTTTCGCAGCGGGATTATCTGAAAGTCGGGCGGCGCTCCCATGTCCTCGAACGGCACATGAACGTCCTCATGGGCGTCGGGCCCGCCGACGACACCTTGCCGCGGCGCTTCCTGGAGGAAGCGGCGACGAAGCACCCGGACAAGAGCGTCGTGCCGCTGGGGCCGATGGTGAAGGCTTATTACCGGAAAAAGGGCCACGATGGGAACGGCGTCCCGACCGCCAAGCTGCTCGCTTCCCTAGGAATCCCGGCGGCGGGGCGGAAGCGCTAGGCGGCGAGGGGTCCCGTTCAAGGCTTCGCCATCCAGGCTCGCACGATGTCGGCCGCTTCGGCCGCGCGCTCGTCGAAGACGAAGACGTGGCCGGCTCCGGGCAGGACGCGCGAATCGAAGGATGCGGCCTTCGGGGCGGCGCGCTTTAGGTAATCGACGACACCGACAGGCACGGTCCTGTCCTCCGCCCCGACGCCGACGAGAACCCGCGAGGCGACGTCGCGGAGGGCGCGCCGGCAGCGCCGCCGCAGCCTCTCCAGCTCGCCCGCCGGCGCGAGCATGATGTCGGCCCAGTATTCCGGCTGCAGCGCCGCGCGGGCGGGATCGGCCGCGTCCGCGGGCGAGAGCGGCCTGTCGGCCCGAATCACGCGCGCGAAGGGCGCGACGAGGGGCGTCAGCCCCATGAAGCGGACGGAGAGTTCGAAGGCGGGCGCCAAAAGGATGAGCCTGGGGGCTCCGAAGCTCGCGGCGATGGCCGCGGCGAGCAAGGCTCCCATGGAGTGGCCGCCCACGTGCACGATTTCGTATTCGGCCCTCAGGTCGAGGTAGGCGTCGTAGGCGCGCCTCGCCCAATCCTCGGCCTTCGACGCGAGGAAATCGCGGCGGGAGGTGCCGTGGCCCGGGAGCCGAGGCGCGGCGACGGCGTAGCCCGCGTCGGCCAGGGCCCACGCGAGGGTGCTGAACTCCCCGGGATAGCCGCTGAAGCCGTGCAGGAGGAGGACCGCCTCGCGTGCGCCCTCCGGGTCGATCCTGATCGGCAGCGCTTCGCGCACCGGGGGCCTGAGCGGCTCGCCCCTCCGCCCCGAATCGATCAGCGCGCCGAGCCGCGACACGATGCCGTCCTCATTGAACCTCCCGGGGCCCGAACAGATCCTTGAAACGCTTCGCGAGGTCGCCGGCCGCCTTCTCGACTTCATCGCCGAGGCGTCCGGCGAACTTGAGGAGGGGATCCTCGCTCGCTTTCGCGGTATCCCGATAGAAGTTCACGCCCTCCTTGAGCTCGTCCGCGGCCGAAGTTTCCGGCTCGCCGCGGCGGCGATAGCTGCCCTCGAGGATGGCCCTGTACTGCCCCGATGCCGCCCAGGACCTGAGCTCCAGAAGGCGGACGACGGGATAGGGGTGCGACTGCCATACCTGGTTCAGAAGTTTGTGGACCGAATCCAGGACGGTTTTCTGGTCCTCGTACTCCTTGGCCTGGAGAAAGAAATCGTTCAGGTTCACCTGGCTCAAGTCCTCGGCGCCCGCCATCCTCATGAGGACGTTGCAGCTGGGTTCTTCTTCTTGGAGGGCCAGGAGCTCGGCTCGGTCCGCCGTGAGCTCGCTCTTGCGGTCCCACTCGGCCAGGACGGCCGTGAGTGCGGCGATGGCCAGGCCGCCCCCGGGGAGAAATCCCGCCGAAACTTTGGCGAGCATCCAGCCCAGGGTTTTGTAGAGGGCGTGGCCGCTCATGATATGCCCCATCTCGTGGGCGAGGATCGCCTTGAGTTCCGGCTCGGGAAAGGCGCGGAGCGCGGAATTGTTCAGGACGATGAAGGGTTCCCTGGCGCCGAGCACGCGGGCGTTGAGATAGGGGTTCTGGGCGACGAAGAGGTCGGGCCTGTAGCCCCAATCGAAAGTGTCGACGATCTCGTCGAGCATGGCGTTCAATTTGGGATATTGGTTCGCCGAGACCTTCACCGAAGAGGCGAGATGGATGAGCTTGAGCGAACGCTCGGTGGTGGCCGACAGGAGGATCTTCAGAAGCTCGTCGATGCCCTTGAGCTGCTTGACCGCGCTCAAGGCGGCCCTGTCGGCGGGATGTTCCCAGGCGCTCGGGGCGATATCCCTCAGTTTCCGTATGTGCCGCGAAGCCATGGGGCCTCCTTGGGAATCGCCGCCGGCGCGC
>JAJTBU010000130.1 GCA_021286735.1 bacterium | reverse complement strand
ATAATAGAATATATCATCGATAAACCGGGATGTACAGGCTAAGGCGCTCGGGAATCAATCTCCGCGCTTTAGCAATTCCTTATTGCCAATTTCCCCTCATTATGCTAAAATATATGATATAGGATGTTTTATATAGGGGCGTCAGATGGGAACGGTAGCCGAGCAGTTGGTTAAGCGTCTTCGCGAGAAAGGAGTCCGTTACGCGTTCGGCGTGCCGAGCGGTTCGTGGCTCTATTATATGGAAGCGATGCGGAAGGAAGGCCTCGATTTCGTTTTGGTCAGCAACGAGGCGTCGGGCGGATTCATGGCCGACGTCTGCGCGCGGCTGACGGGGATCCCGGCCGTATGCTACGGCACGGTCGGCCCGGGCGCGACGAACCTGAGCACCGGCGTCGTGGGCGCCCTGCTGGACCGCTCTCCGATGATCGCGCTCACCAGTGAGCCTCCCGAAAAGATGATCGGCCGAACCGTCCAGATGGCGATCGACCAGCAGGCGATGTTCCGCCCCCTGACGAAATCGTCGACCAGGCTCGCCATCGAGCGCGTCGACCAGATCGTCGACCAGGCGATGCGCATCGCCACCGCCGAAGTCCCCGGGCCGGTGCACATCGGCCTTCCGGAGGACATCGGCGCGCTCGAGGCGATCTCGAGCAGCCCCGCGGGCCGCCTGATCCCGCCCGCCCGGCCGGCCGCGGCCGACGAGGCATCCCTCGCGGCGATGGAGAAAATATTCAGTTCGGCCCGGCGTCCCGTGCTGGCGGTGGGCATTTCGGCCGGGCGGAGCAAGGCCGGGGCCGCGATCGCCCGCATCGCCGAAAAGCACCGCGTGCCGGTCGTCCTGACGCCCATGGCCAAAGGGATCATCTCCGAGGACCACCCCTGGTACGCCGGCGTGCTGTTCCACGCCCTCAGCGACAAGGTGGCCGAAACCCACAGGCAGGCAGACCTCGTCGTTTCCGTGGGCTACGATCCGGTCGAGTTCAACTTCGAGGACTGGATGCCCAAGGTCCCCCTCCTCCACCTGGACACGACCGAGGCCGACATCGACAGGAGCCTTTACCGCCACGCGTACGACGTCATCGGCGACATCCCCACCTCGCTCGAGAGGCTCGAGGCGCTCCCGGCCATCGATTCGGCCTGGGACGGCCAAGCCCTGGCCGAGCGTACGCGGAAGATGTTCGAACAGCTCGCGCCGCCCCCTGGCAGCTTCGGCCCCAGAGCCGCCCTGGCCATACTCCGCGAGATACTCCCCCAGGACGGCATCATGGCCTGCGACGTGGGGGCTCACACCCACCTCATCGGCCAGACCTGGCAGACGCCGGCCCCAGGCCTCCAGCTCATGACCAACGGCTGCTCCTCGATGGGCTTCGGCGTGCCAGCCGCCATCGCCGCGAAGCTCTGCCGCCCCGACAAGAAAGTAGCCTGCGTCACGGGCGACGGGAGCTTCCTCATGATGGCCGGAGAGATGGCCGTAGCCCGCAGGCGGAAGCTCCCGATCGTCTTCGTCGTATTCGCCGACCAGAAACTCGAACTCATACGGCTCAAGCAGGAACGGAAAGGATTCCCGACGGGCGCGACCCTCCTCCACGACGAGGATTGCCCCACGGCCAACTACGTCTTCGGCGTTCCCGTGGTCCGCGCGGACAGCGCCGAACAGTACCGGGAGGCGCTCCGGAAAGCTTTCGCCGCCGAAGGTCCGGTCATCGTGGAAGCCCGCATCGACGCCTCCGAATACGATTCGCTCATTCTGCGCAAGCACAAGTAAGGAGAACTCCATGCAATACAACACCGAAACGCCCGCATTCAATCCCGAGGCGGCCATGGCCGCGCGGCTCCAGACCGTCCCCTTCTCCGGAATCCGGAAAGTGTTCGACAAGGTCAAGGAACTCGAGACCGCCGGGCGCGACGTCATACATTGGCAGATCGGGCGTCCCGATTTCGATACGCCCGAGCATATAAAGCAGGCGGCCATCGATTCCCTGAACCGGGGCGAAGTGCACTACGCGCCCAACCTCGGCACGCTGGAGTTGCGGCGCGCGATCGGCGCCCGCACGACCCTGGACAACGGCGTGCGCGTTGACGGCGAGAAGCAGGCCATCGTCATGGCGGGCGCCAACGAAGGCATCATGGTGGCGATGCTCGCCTTCGTGAACCCCGGCGACGAAGTCATCGTGGCCAACCCCAACTGGCACCACTACAAGTCCTGCGTCTCCCTCGCCGGCGGCGTGCCCGTCGAGGTGTCGGCCAGCGAGGCCAACGGCTTCAGCCTCGATCCCGACGAGGTGGAGCGGGCTATAACGCCCCGCACCAAGATGCTCTGCATCACCTCGCCGGGCAACCCGACCGGCTGCGTCCAGAGCGCGGAGAGCCTCGCCGCACTGGCCGCGATCGCGGTGCGCCACAACCTCCTCGTCCTCTCCGACGAGATCTACGCGCGCATCTACTACGGCAAGGGCAAGGTCGCACCGAGCATCTACTCGATCCCCGGCATGGCCGAGCGGACCATCATCATCAACGGCTTCTCGAAGACCTACTCGATGGACGGCTGGAGGCTGGGCTGGACCGTCGCCTCCGAGCAGCTCACGCGCGCGATCCTCAAGGTCAGGCAGTACACGACCGTCTGCGTGAACACCTTCATCCAGCACGGCGCCGCCGTGGCGCTCTCCGCCGACCAGTCCTGCGTGGACATGATGGTCGGGGAATTCGCCAAGCGCCGCGAAATCCTGCTCAAGGGCCTGCGCGCCATTCCCGGACTGAGCGTGGTCGAGCCGCTCGGCGCCTTCTACGTCTTCCCCAACGTCTCTTCCTTCGGAAAGACCTCGGCGGAGATGGCCGACTACCTACTCAACGACCACGGCATCGCCACGGTCGCGGGCAGCGTCTTCGGCGGGGCGGGCGAAGGCTGCCTCAGGATCGCCTACTCCTGCTCCACGGCCGAGTGCGAACGCGGCGTGGCCCGGCTGGCCGCGGCGCTCGACGCGATCCGCTGAGGCGGGGCCGCGCCGCAATTCCCCAATAAAAGGAGAAACGCATGAAAAAATACTGTGTGGCCGTAGTCGGAGCCATGGGCGCCGTCGGCCGGGAAATGCTCAAGACGCTCGAGCAGCGCGGTTTCCCCGTCTCGGAGATCCGCCCTCTCGACATCGAGGCGAACGCGGGCAAGAAAGTGCTCTACGAGGGGCGCGAGGCGACGGTCGGAGTCGCGGCGAAGGGCGCCTTCGTGGACGTCGACATCGCCCTCTTCTCGGCGGGAGCCGACGCCAGCCTCGTCTTGGCGCCGATCGCGGCTGCCGAGGGCGCCGTCGTGGTGGACAACTCCTCCCAGTGGCGCATGGACCCGGAAGTCCCCCTCGTCGTGCCGGAAGTCAACCCCGACGCCCTGGACGGGCACAAGGGCATCATCGCGAATCCCAACTGCTCCACGATCCAGATGCTCGTGGCGCTCAAGCCGATCCACGACGCCTACAAGATCAAGCGGATCGTGGTGGCGACCTACCAGGCCGTCTCCGGCACCGGCGCCGCGGCCATCGCCGAACTGGCCGCCCAAGCGGAGCAGTTCGCAAAGGGCGAGCCGATGACCGCCAAGGTCTATCCCCGGCAGATCCTCTTCAACGCCCTGCCCCACATCGACGTCTTCCTGGACAACGGCTACACCAAGGAAGAGATGAAGATGGTGAACGAGACGCACAAGATCCTCGACCCCGCCATCAGCGTCTCGCCGACCGCGGTGCGCATACCCGTTTTCAGAGGGCACTCCGAGGCGATCAACATCGAGACCGAACGCCCGATGGACCTGGCCGATGTCCGCAGGCTCCTCGCGGCGGCGCCGGGCGTGAAAGTGGTGGACGATCCCGCCAAACTCGCCTACCCGACCGCCCTGGACGCCGACGGCAAGGACGAGGTCTTCGTCGGCAGGCTCAGGCTGGATCCTACCGTGCCCAACGGGCTCAACATGTGGGTGGTCGGCGACAACCTCAGGAAGGGCGCCGCCCTGAACGCGGTCCAGATCGCCGAGGTCTTGGCCCGGAAAGGCTTGGAACCGAAGGCTCGCTAGGGGCGGCGCGCTTGCGCCGGCGGAATCGGCGTATATACTGTCCGAAGGTACCCTATGCCAGATTTGCCCGCCATTGCGCAGCTCTTGATAGTCTTCTCCCTCATCGTCGCGGCCGCGGCCCTCAAGGTTCACCTGGGGCTGGCCGCGGCCTTGGGCGGAATCGCGCTCGCCCTATGGCGGGGCCTCGGCGCCGCCGCGATCGCCGGAACCGCGTTCGGCGAGCTGCTCGATCCCGACACTCTGCTCCTCCTCGTCCTCATGACCTGCATCATGGCTTTTTCCTCGGCCATGAAGAAATCCGGAGCCATGGACGACTTCGTGGAGGCGGTGACCGAAATAACCCCCTCGAGACGCATCGCGATAGCGATAGCGCCGCTCTTGATCGGGACTCTGCCCATGCCGGGCGGGGCCATCCTCTCGGCTCCCCTCGTCGACGCCATGGATTCGGAGCGCGAGCGCGGCCCGGGGATCCTGGCGTGCGCCAATTACTGGTTCAGGCACTGTTTCGAATTGTCGTGGCCGCTCTATCCATCGTTCATACTCACCGTGTCGCTCTCGGGAATCCCCGCGACGAAGCTTATCGCGCTCAATCTCTACGCGCCCCTCTCGATTTTCACGCTAGGCCTCATTTTCGTGATGCCGCGCTTGGCAGAGAGCGAACGCAATGCAAAATCGCACAACTTTTCGGGGAAACGGTTTTTCAGGCGGCTCGCGGCATTCCTCGCCGGCATCGCGCCCCTGGCCCTCGTCATCGGCGTCTATATTCTCTTCGCGATCTTATGGAGCGTCGTTTCGCCGTCCATCGCGATGGGCGATGCAGCCAAGAGCCTGATGGGGCGATACGCCCCGATATTCGCGGGCCTGGCCGCGGGCGTCGCCCACATCGCGGCGCGCGGGGGCGGGTTCAAGGCTTTCCGCGGCTGTGTGCCCGCCTCGACGTTGAGGCTCATCGCCACGATCGCCGGCATCAGGGTTTTTTCCGCCCTCATCGGCCAGGCGGGCGTCGCCGAGCAAGCCGCGCGGGAGTTGACCGGCGCGGGGATTCCGACCATCGCCGCCGCGGCGATAATCCCCTTCGTCGCCGGGCTCGTGACCGGCGTCGGCTTCGGCTACGTGGGCCTCGCCTTCCCGATAGTCCTGGGCCTCGTCGCCGGCGGCGGTCCCCTGTCGCTCGAGGCGGCCATCGTGCTCGCGGCGGCCTTCGGCTACGCCGGCATGATGCTCTCGCCCCTGCACGTCTGCATGGTCGTCAGCGCCGAGCACTTCGGCGCTGGCCTGCCGGCAATGTACCGGCGCTTCGCCCTGCCGCTCGGGATCTACGTCGCCATCTCCCTGGCCTACGTCGCGCTGCTCACCGCTATTGGCGCATAACGTCGCCAGTCCGCGGCGCGGGCCGGCTGGAAAGCCTCAGTTCTTCTTCCAGTTGACGAAGTAGGGCGCGACGCTCGCCAAATACTGTTTGGAAATTCCTATCGAATCGCCGAGATCGGTCTTGTCCGCGCCGAGGATGGGGATCGGGTTGCACCCGCCCTTGATCTTTTCGATCTGGTCCAGCCTGAACTGGTTCCCGCAGTTCTGGCAGACGAACACGGCGTTCTCCTGCTTGTAGTAGCCCCGTCCGGAGGAATAGCAGACCTGGCAGGTGTTGAGGGCGGTGCGGATCGTGCCGTCGGAGGCCTTCACCGCGAAGATCTCCATGTTCTTTCCGTTCACGACGTAGGGGTAGAATTTCGCTTTGTAGGAAATGTCCTTCTTCTTTATGACGATCCCCCAGTCGGCCGATGCCTTGGCTCCACTTTCCTGTGAAAACGCCACGGGAACGGCGAGGAGGGCGAGGGCGAAACTCATCGCGATGGCGCGGACGATCCTGCTTGAACTCATTCTCTTCATGCTAGTCCTCCAAGTTCATGTTTCGGGCATTGTATTACTCTTGTGTGAACGCACCATGAATCCCGGATAGCGTTGCTGTGAATTTTCGCCGCCCTCGCCGAAGCATCAATGGGAACCTCGGCGGCTGATCGACTACTCCGTATAGCCCAGCTGCTGAATGAAAAGCGGCGCCTCGTCTTTCGCAAGCTTGAGGGCCGCGCCGGCGTCCGCCGCCTTGAGCGTGTACTGGATGATGGAGGCTATTTTCAAGGAGGAAGCCGTCAATGCGATATTCTGGGCCGCGAACCCGGCCGTCGCGTGCGACATCTGCAGGAAAAGCGCCGGATTTGACTTCAGGAAGGAGGGGGTGAGCGCGTTGTCCACCGTATAGAGGATGAGCGCGGAAGCCGTCGAGACGGCCGCGGGAGAAACTTTGGAACGGACGTCGGCCCCGCTTATGAACTGCAGGCTGTTCTTGTCGGCCAGGTATTTCCAGCTCCCCTTTTCGGTCAGCACATAGATGTTGATATACGCGTTGTCGCCCGAGAAGGATATGTTCCGTTCAGCCTTGGTGGCGCTCGAGACGGCGTCGACTTTTCGCAGCCCGAGCCCCGCCCACAATATGGTGGAGAGATCCGCGACAGGGATGTCCTTTTTCACGAAAGTTTTGGACACCTTG
>JAJTBU010000129.1 GCA_021286735.1 bacterium | reverse complement strand
GCAGACTGGGGCTGGCGGCGCTGTGGCCGGCGGCGGCCTTCGCCTTCGCGCTGGGCTCGTCGATAGGCGCGGCGAGCGTGATGGGCGTGCTGCTCATCACCATCGGCAACGCCGCGCAGGTGAACCCGCTCTTCACCTCGGGCGCCATACTCTCCGGCATCTATTTCGGCGACAGGGCTTCCTTCCTGTCGTCGAGCGCGCTGCTCGTCTCGACTCTCGCCCAGGTGGACCACAAGACGCACCTGCGCAACATGATAAAGAGCTCGACCGTCCCCTTCGCGGCGTCGGCCCTCGCCTACGCGCTGCTTTCGGCGGCGGCGCCCTTCGACGCGAGCCACGCGCGCGACATCCTGGCGCTCAAGGATTTCTTCGCGCTCGGCAATCCCCTGCTCTGGCTGCCCCTGGCGATCGTGTTCCTGCCCGCCTTCACGAAAATAACGTTGGCCGCTTCCATAACGTTGAGCGCCATAGTCGCCGTCGCGCTGACGATATTCGTCCAGGGCGCCGCCCCGGCGGTAGCGTTGCGCGATCTCGTTTTCGGGTACCGCAGGGAAATCGGCGACGCGCAGCTCGCGCTCCTGTACGGCGGCGGCCTGGTGTCGATGCTCAAGCCCATGGCGATCGTGTTCTTCTCCGGTGCGCTACCGCCGCTCCTCGGCGAGCTCGGGACGCTCGCGCCCATCCAGCGCCGCCTCGCGCGGCTCGCGGAAAGGACCTTCCCCTTCGCCGCGGCGCTGGCGAGCGGAGCGCTGACGAGCCTCATCGGCTGCTCGCAGAGCCTGGCCGTTTTCCTTCAGGCGCCGCTCCTGGACGAGGTCTACCCAGCGGGGCGGAACGAGGAGAAGGCCAAGGCCCTCGGCAGCACGAGCATCCTGCTGTCCGCGCTCGTGCCCTGGAACATCGCGATGGCCGCGCCCCTCGCCATCATCGGCGGATCGCCGGCCTCGGGCGCCTTCGCCTTCTACCTCTACCTGCTGCCGCTCATCACCCTCGCCGCCGAAGGCGCGCGGAAGGGGAAGCGCGCGGCATAGCGGCGGCTCGCGCGGCGCCTACCGACGGGCGCCGGTGAGCCGCACTGCGCCACAACCGACCCGCATAAAGAAAAAGCCCGCGTCGCGCGGGCTTTTTCTTTCGCTCATGACTTCATCCTACAAGTACTTCGCCATTCCGCCTGCCGCCATCTCGTCGAATGCCGGCATGCCCTCGATCACGAGGGGCTTGTCAGGCGTCTGGTTGGTGAAGGCCTCGAAGGTCGCCATCAGGGCCGAGACATGGCGGCCCACCCTGGTCGAGAGCGGCCAGCCGTTCTCGTCGAAGGGCACGAAGAGGCGCCCCAGCTTCTGGGCGCGAACGTAGAGCTCATCCTTGCCCTCGACGATCAGCGCCTCGTCGGTCTTGCCGCGGAGCCTGCCCTGGGCGGGGTTGGTGTCCTCCATCAGCAGGGCGAGGGTGTCGGTGGAATCGCCCAGCTCGCGGTGCGAAAGCCCGCGCAGGCTCTTGGGCGAGGGCTCGAGTCCCATCAGGATGTTGTCGAGCTCGAGCGTGAGCACGACTTCGGACGCCAGGGGCATGGCCCGCTCGTGGGCGACGACGGCGTTGATCACCGGGTATTCGGGCGACGCCTCGTGCAGGTCCACGGTCACGTCGATCTTCTCTTTCCGTATCAGGCTGGTGATGGCGTAGGCCACCTTCTCGGTGAAGGTGCCGTCGGGGCGGCCGGGGTAGGCGCGGTTGAGGTTGCGCGTCTCGGAGCCCGAAAGCTGCTGGCCCGAGGACGCGTGGATGTAGATGTCCGGATCGGGCCACTGGTCCGCGGGATTCGTCGCGCGCGAGCCGAAGCGGAAGCTGCGCTCGCCGGAAGCCGCCGCGATCGTGAAGCGGCGCGGCGTGCCCTCCATCGGGTCGGCGTGCGTCGCCGCCGAGGCGTTGGCGTAGGGAATGACGAAGAGGCGCCCCGCCTTGGGCACGGCGTTCTCCACGAAGAGGACCGCCGCCATGTAGCCGGCCGGCTCGTTCGCGTGAGTGCCGCCCAGCACCAGGGCGCTTCCGCCCGGCACGCCCGAGTCCAGGACGTACACGTCGGTGTCGCCCGAGCTGCCCTTGATGCCGGGGAAATAATCCGAAAGCTTGGCGACGCTCGTAACGCCGGGACCCTTCCGCAGCGCGTCGGGCTTCCGCATCGAAAGGTAGCTCGGCGTGACGGCGGCGATCACCGCCGCGGCCGCCGCGAGCAGGAGTATCGAAAGGATCGTATTGTTCTTTTTCGTGCGTTCCATAATGTTTTTCCGCCCCCTAGATGATCATCAGCGCGCGCAGGACCAGCGGGACGATGACGATGGCCGCGTTCACCTTGTTTTTCACGTCGTTCTGCCTGAAAAGCTCGATTCCCACCAGGACGGCGGCGGCCGCGCAGAGCAGCCTGTAGATTATCGTCAGCATGTCACACCCCCAAGACTTTCGCGATCGGATTCGCGAAGACGATCATGAGCACCCCCACCGCCACCGCGGCGACCGCCGGGACGATGCAGTGCTTGTTGATGGCGCCGTAGCTCGGCTCGCCGATCAGCTTGGCCGTCACCACGGGCGTGAGCGCCACCGGCGGCATGTAGCTGCCCATGGCGCCGATCAGCGACAGGGCCGAGAGCACCACGATCTGATTCTTGCCCAAAAGGGCCAGGGCGAAGGGCACGCCCAGCACCGAGGCCGCTCCGAACACGGAGATGCCCCCGAAAAGGGGTATGACCACCGCGATGGTGAGAAGCATCAGCGAGGCGGGCAGGGAGAGGGCGCCCACGACGATGCCGCCGCGCATGCCCGTCAGGGTCATCACTTCGATCAGCATGCCCACGCCGAAGAGGATCCCCACGACGTTGAGGATGTCCGAAACGCCTTCCTGCACAATCTTCCATGGGGCGAATTTCTTGCCGACGAAGCAGGCCAGGACCGTGCCGATCACGAAGGTGAGGGGGAGCATCAGGTCGGGGAACCACTTCGGGAAGGTTTTGGGGCCGACCATCAGGGCGATCACCACGAGCAGGGGAATGTAGACCGTCCACGCGGCTTCCTTGGGAGCCTTGCGGTTGTCGGCCACCACGGCGGCCAGCTTGCTCCGGTCGACGTAGCGGTAGCCGATCGCGAGGGTGGTCAGGATGGCGAGGGGGAAGGTCATCGCGGCGAGGATGCCGTCGAATCCCACGTAGGGCAGGTCGATGCCGCCGCCGATGATCATCACCGCGATGTTGACGGGCGGCGCAATCATGCCGTACACGGAGGCCGCGGTGACCACGGCGCCCGCCACGGCGATCGGCATGCCCAGCTGCATCAGGATGGGCGCCACCAGGGCGCCCGTGCCGAGCACGGAGGCGGTGCAGGAACCCGTGATCATGCCGGGGAACATGATGATGAGGGTCAGCGCGACCAGGAGGAGGAGGGGCGAGCCGCCGAATCCGGAGATCACCGCCTTGGTGAGCGCCGCCAGCGTGCCGTTCGCCTGGATCGCCTTGATGAAGATCATCGCGGCGATCAGGACGAGGCCGGTATCGAGGTAGCCGAACATTCCCTCGACGAATTTGTCCAGGGGAAAGCCGGCTCCCGCCGCCAGCGCCACCACGATGGCCGTGACGGCGAGCCCCAGCGAAGCCGGGAGCTTGGCCACGAGGACGAGAAGCACGAAGCAGGCCACCATGAGGCCAAGCAACAGAAGATAGATCGTCATGCAGAAAACTCCTAAAAACTATGATCGTTTTGAGACGAAAATGCCCAGGCCGCCGGTCCGATGCGCCGGCGGCCTGGGCGCGGGGCGAACTATCAGAAGGCCGCGGCCTGGCCGTCGCGCCTGGGGTCGGCGCCGCCGTAGAGCGTGCCGGTGGCCCAGTCGTAGTGGCAGCCCTGCGTCACGCCCTGGCTGGGCGAGTAGTCGTCCTGGACCGCCGCGACCTTGTGGCCCATGGCCACGAGGCCGTTCACCGCGCTCACGGGGATCCTGCCCTCGACGCTGTAGTCCGTGGTGTTGGTGCGGTACACGCGCGGCGCGCTGATGGCCTGCTGGATCGGCATGCCGTGGTCGATCACGTCGGAAATCACCTGGGCCACCGCCGTGATGATGCGGGTGGAGCCCGCCGCCCCGAGGGTCATGAAGGCGCGCCCCTGGGGATCGAGCACCAGGGTGGGGCTCATCGAGGAGAGGGGCCGCTTGCCGGGCTGCACGGAGTTGACCGAGCCGGGCTTGGCCACGAAATCGTCCATGTGGTTGTTCATGATGATGCCCGTGCCGGGGATCACCACGCCGGAACCGAAGTGGTAGTTCACGGACTTGGTGCAGGCGACCATGTTGCCTTCCTTGTCCATCACGGAGAAGGATGTGGTGTTGCCGGATTCGTATTTCCAGGGATCGCCGGGGCCGATCGGCGTCGCCATGGGCTTGTCGGCGGCGATCTTGGCCGCCAGCTCGCGGGCGTAGGCCTTGGAGGTGAGCCCCTCGATGGGCACCTTCACGAAGGCCGTGTCGGCCATGAACTGGGCGCGGTCGGCGTAGACCAGGCGCATCGCCTCGCCCCAGAGGTGGAGGCTCCTGGCGGAATTCTGCCCGAGGATCTGCAGATTCCACTGCTCGAGGATGTTCAGCAGCTCGATGATGTGCGTGCCGCCCGAGGAGGCGGGGGGAGTGGAGAAGATCGAATAGCCGCGGTAGGTGCCCTTGGCGGGCTTCCGCGCCTCGGCCTTGTAGTTCCTCAGGTCCTCGACGGTCATCACGCCGCCCCGGGCCTGGACTTCGTCGGCGATCTTTTTCGCGATGTCGCCCTCGTAGAAGGCCTTGGCGCCGCCGTCGGCGATGAGCTTCAGCGTCTTCTGCAGGTCGGGGTTCTTGATCGTGTCGCCGGCCTCGTAGGGGAGTCCACCGTCGAGGTAGATCGCGGCGGCGGCGGGGAAGAGGCTGATCTTGTCGAAGTTGTCCTTGATCATGCCCTCGAGGTTGGTCGTGACGGGCACCTTCATGCAGGCGTCGATGGCCGGGGCCATGACTTGCTGCCGGCTCAGCTTGCCCGAGCCGTAATTCTCGAGCGCGTAGAGGAGGCCCGCCACGTCGCCCGGCACGCCCGAGGCGAGGCCGCCGACCTGGGAGGCGACCATCTTGGCCGGATAGAGGGGATTCCCCGCCTTATCGAGGGCGGGCAGCATCGTCTTGCCGTCGGCGGAAAACTTGAACATGTCGGGCGTGGCCGCGGCGGGCGCCACTTCGCGGAAATCGATGACGATGGCTTCCTTCATGGAGGCCAGCTTGATCGTCATGAAGCCGCCGCCGCCCAAGCCGTTCGCGTTGGGCTCGAGGACGCCCTGGGCGAAGCCGATGGCCACCGCGGCGTCGACCGCGCTGCCGCCCGCCTTGAGAATGTCGATGCCGATCTTGGCCGAATCGGGTTTGGCGGTGGCTACGACGCCGTTGCTTCCCTGGGCGCCGCGGCCGTAGAGGTTGGCCGGCACTTGGGCGAAGGACAACGAGGCCGCCAGAGCGAGCAAAAGAAAGGCGATGAGTGTTTTCTTCATTGCTTTCTCCTTTTTGATAGGCTTCGCCGCGTTGCCGGGCGAGCTTAAATTTTAAAAAGTGTAGGGGCGGAACGCTCGCCTGTCAATGTTGCGCGGAAAGAAACGCGGATTGCCGACCTTTTGCCCGGCGATTGAGGACTGCGCCCGCCGCAAACGCGTCATTTGGATGTTGCCCTACATATTTACTGATTGCTCGTTTCGTTGGGCACGGCGCCGCAACCGTCCGGGAAGTCGCCCAGAGCGAGCAAATCGTCGTCCACGCCGCGCCAGAACTAGTCGCGATTGCGGGATACCGCAAAGCCGGCTACAATAAGGGCCATTATAGACAAAGAGGAGGCATCGATGCCTGAGCGCCAGCACAGCTCCTTCCTAGCGGGGCAGAAACCCCTGCTCGAGGAACTGATCAAGATACTCGCCCCGCGATTCGACTATATCAGCGTCCTCGGAACGGACGACCGCGGCCTGTCCTACGCGGCCACCCCCGGCGAGACGCGCACCGGCGAACCCATGTGGGTGCAGCGCGGCTTCGTCTTCCGCGCACAGAAGGACGGAAAAATCGCCGAATACGCCTGCCCCGCGCTCGGAAGCGCGGAGGCGGCGGGCGCGGCGGCGCCCGGGCGGGCCGCGGAAATCCGCGCCTTCGCGGATAAGGTGGCGGCGGAACTCGACCTCCTCCTTGCCGCCGAGGACGCCATCGTCTTTCCGCCCATCCCCGACGAGCCCCTCATCGCGGAATACCGCGGCTCGGTCGTGGAAGACCCCTTCACGGCCGACCCGGAGGCCATCCTCTCTCGCCTCACCGCCCTGCGCGAGCGCCTCACGGACGGCAAGACCGTCGTCATGGCCCATTCGCGCTGCGACTGCGTCGACGTCTCGCGGATCTTCGTCTCCCCGAACCGCTCGCTCTTCCAGAGCTTCGCCTGGTCCCAGGCCTACATCTTCGGCGTGGCGCGCAAGGGGCAGGTCTCGAAGATGTCCTACCGGCCCGTCTCCGGCCGCAAGGGGCTGGAGCTGCTCGCCGAGCTCGAGTCCAAGCTGCCCGAGCTCGCGGCCGAGCTGGCTTCCCTCCTGGACGCGATAAAGATCGAGCCCGGCGAGTACGAGGTCATCCTCGACCCGGAC
>JAJTBU010000128.1 GCA_021286735.1 bacterium | reverse complement strand
GGAGACGATGTTGGCGTAGTAGCGGAGGGTCTCGGATTCAAAGAAGGCGTGCTCTTCGTCCGAATACTCGTCGTCGAAGACTCGCTCGTCCAGAGCCCCGAAGGAGCCGAAGGCGTCGCAGGAGAAGAGGACGCCGCCGTCCGCCGCCCAGGTGAGCATGGTCTCGGGCCAATGGACGTTGGGGGCCTCGAAGAAATCCAGGGACATCCCCTCTCCCAGGTCGAGCCGGTCGCCGGTCTTCACCGCGCGCAGGCCGTCCTCGATCTTGTAGAAGCTCCGCACGAGGTCGATGCCCTTCTGCGTGGCGATGATCTCCGCGTTAGGATTGATGGCCCTGAACTCGGCGAGCCAGCCCGTGTGGTCCGGCTCGAGGTGGTTGAGGACGAGGTAGTCGATGTCGTCGAGGCCGAGCCCGATGGAGGCGAGCTGCCCGGCGAGTTCGCCGGGGGCGCCGACCCAATCGCGCACGAGGTCGATCAGCGCGATTTTCTCGGATTTGACCAGGTAGGAGTTGAGGGATACGCCATAGGGGATGGGCCATATCCCTTCGAAGAGGTCGTCGGACTTGATGTCGGCGTGGAGGGCGAAGATTTTGTCGGTGATCGGGTGGATTTTCATGTCGTCTTCCTTTCCGAAGGTGGGGGCGGGAGTCGTCCCGCCCCTTTACCCCGATTAAAGCATTTCTCGGCGCGAAGGGCAACCGTGCCGCGCGGATTTGCGCGGGCGGCGCCCTAGAACGAAGCGCTCACCACGGCTCCGAGGGAGAGGTATACGGCGTCGCCGGCCATGGAGAATTCGCCGCTTCCCTCGGGCCCGAAGAAGAACATCGGGCTCAAAGTGAGCTTGAAGTTGTTCACGACGCTCCAGGATATGGACGGCTTGACCAGGCCCGACCAGTCGGAAAGGTTCGCCACGGCGATGACCGAGGCGGAGAGGTCCTCCAGGGCGAAGAGCTTGCCCTTGGACAGCATCAGGGCCGCATAGTGCTGGCCCGAGCCCGAGACGAGGCCGGAGAGGCTTGAGGTTAAGGAGGTGATTTTCGCCACATCGGGATAGGCGAAAGCCATGGCGAGCTTAGCCTGCGAAATGAGGGCGTCCCTTTCTTCGAGCGAGTATCCCTCGCCGTTGTAGTAGTACTGCCCGACGGCGGTGAAGTTCTCGTTCTGGTTGCTGTAGAGGAAGCCGGCGCTGGCCGAGAAATAGAAGTTCTCTCGATTGTCGGCGGCCGATGCCGTATGGACCTTGAAGGGGGAGCCCGTATCGATGCTCGTCACGAAGGTCTTGGCGCTGCCCCGCGACGCCATCGCCTCGCCGAAGACGTCGAAATCGCCCAGTGGGCCCGTGAGGGTCAGCATGGCGCGCTCGGCGGTGTCGTAGCGGTAGTAGGCCCCCAGGCCGACCTCGTAGTTGCCCAGGAGGAACTCGGCCTTGGCGGCCAGGGCTGTCGTGTCGAAGTCGATGTTGCCGGAATCGAGGATCGTGTAGAAATAGAGGTTGTCCTGCGTGCCGGCGACGGGGATGTTTACGCGGAAGTTGATCGGCCCCTCGCGCTGCGCCTCCGCGTCCAGCACGTTGATCGGCTCCAGGTTGATGACGTCGGCAGGGCTCCAGAAGTAGCCCACGCCCCACTTCACCGTGCTCTTGCCCATGCGGAAGTATACTTTATCATTCAAGTTGAAGTCGGCGAAGAGCTCGAAGACGGAGAGGTTGGGCACCGACACCCCGCCGATCGTCGCCGAGAAGGGATAGGCCGCCTTAGCCGATCCGTAGACGCGAAAATCCTCGGTCGGCCGCGCGTCGAAAAAGAGGGTGGACTTGAGGCTTGTCCCAAGCGACGTCGTGTCGTCGCTCAGCGCCAAGTCGCCATCCCAAAAGTTTTTCCACAGGGCCGTGGGCGTTATCGAGCCGTAGAAACTGCCGCCGACCCGGACCTTGTCGGATTTCAGGGCGGCCGTCACGGGATTTTGCTTCGCCGCGTCCGCGGGATTCTGGGCCGGAGCCTCCGAAACGACCTCGTCGCCGCCGAAGAGCGAGTCGACGTTCGTGTCGATGCTCCCGCTCTCCTGCGCGCCCGCCCAGGTCCCCGCGATGAGCAGGAAGAAGGCGGCGATCGCGGCGACGCGCGCCTTCGCCTTTCCGCGCGGGCTCATTTGTTCACCTGCTCGAGGAAGGCCTTGGTAAAGACCTTGTCCGGCAGCTTCTCGACCGACTGCTCGGCCATCGTGATCTGGCTCTTCTCGCCCTTGTTGATCTCGTCGACGATGAGGATCTGGGAGGGGAGGAGCTTGCCTTCCAGCGTGATGTACTTGGGAAAGAGCGTGGTGCGCATGAGCCGGCCGTTCACCGAGTAGGCCTCCTCCTTCAGCGTCATCGTCTTGTCCTTGCGGACGTAGAGGAGGAGGCGGTCGTAGGAGACCTCATTCGTCTTGGCCTTGAGGTCGAGGATCCACACGGGATATTTCCCCACGGCGCCCTCGGTCACCTTCTGGACATCGTAGTCCTCTGCCATCGAGCCCGCCGTGAAGTCGGAATTCTTCGCCTCGCTGTTCTGGAGGTTTTCCTTGACCGAGGAGTGGGAGAACTTGCGGCTCGTGGGGTCGTAGAACCACACGTTGTCTTCCTCGCGCAGGTATCCCTGGCCCTTGTTCACCTCGGGCAGCATGATGAGGATGGTGAACTGCTTCTTCGCGTCCCTGCGGAAGATGCGGACCTGGGTCACGCTCTGCTTCTCGCCCGGCTTTTCGGAGACGATGGTGAAGAGGGCGCTGTAATCCTTGCCGGGAAAGTTCCCGAGGTCGTCCAGCTCGGCGAGGATCTTTTTCGCCTCGGGGAGGGAGAGAGCCTGGGCGGAGACCGCGGCGGGCGCGATCGCCGCGGCGGCGAGCAGGACGATTGCCATGATGGTGGAGAGGGACAGCATGCCGCCCCTTCCGCGAAGTTGTCTTTCTTTCATTTCAGTCTCCGTATCGTGCAGTGCGGGGGCGCGGCCCGCGCCGCGGGCGGCCCCGTTTCGCGCCGCCAAGAGCGGCGCTTTCATTTCGTTGTCCTCAGGGCCACCGCCGGCTCCAGGCGGGCGGCCGAGCGGGCGGGGAAGAACGCCGCGAACAGGGTGAGCAGGGCGATGATGGCGATGTTGCCCAGCGCGCGCAGCGGCGGCAGATAGAAGGAGAGGTGGCCGTTCCGCATCAGGAGGAAGGCCGGCGAATCCATGCCGAAGTTTATCAGCGAGAGCAGCCCCATCGCGCCGAGCGCGAGGATGATGCCGGCGATGGCCCCCCCGAGGGCCAGGAAGAAGGCCTCGAAGAGGAACATCGTCTTGATCTCGCCGCGCTGGACGCCCATCGCCCTCATGGTCCCGATCTCGCGGATCCGCTCGTACATCACCATCCTGAAGGTGTTGTTGATGCCGATCATGACTATGGCGAAGAGCACGATCAGGACGATGAGGCTCGAGGTGTCGAGGGCGACGACGATCTGCCTGGCCTGGGAGAGCACGTCGTCGATCGTGTAGACCCTGTACTTCGTGCCGTTCCACGTCTCCTTGTTCTGGCTGCGCATCAGGGCCATGAAGGGCGTGGTGGCGCCGTTCTCGTCGGTCTTGCTCCGCTCGAAGAGCTGGAGGTCCATGCCCTTCATGGCGGTGTAGAGCCGCGCCGAGAAGTCGGCCGCGCCCTTGAGGTCGCCGAGCATGAAGCCCAGGGACATGTATTCGCCGGGCCCGAGCCCGATGGCGGCGTTCAGGTAGGCGAGGTTGGCGTAGGCCATGGCCGAGCCGATGATGCTCGCGTCGACGCTGATGGCCGCCACGGTGAAGTCGGCGATGTTGTTCTGGCCCGTGAGGGTCATGAACTTGGCGGTGACCTTGTCGCCGGGCAGGATGTTGAGCTTGGCGGCCACCTTCTCCGAGAGGATGATGGCGTCGGGGGCCATGGCGGCCTCCCAGCTGCCCTGCTTCAAAACGAGGCGCTCGCGGAGGAAGGCCGAGTTCGCCAGCTCGAGCCCGGTCAGGTTCTGGTTGACGTTCCTGCCGGCGAAGATGAGGCTCGCCTGGACCTCGCTGGATTTCGTGGCGAACTGGTATTGGACGCCGGCGTTCTTCACGGCGGCGTGGATGATCGAATCGTCCCTTATGATCGATATCTGCTTGCCCGACGCGGTTTTCTCAGAACCCTGGACGAAGACGTGGCCCGCCATCAGGTAGGCGAAGTTCTCCGACACGTTCTGGATGAAGGAGCCGGCGAATCCGTTGATCAGGGTGACGATCATGATGCCGAAGGCGATCGCGCCGCCGAGGAGGATTGTCCTCTTTTTCTGGCGGGCGAGGTTCCTTATGGCGATACGCGGTATGACGGTGTTCATGGTTTCGCTCTCCTAGTCTTGCTGCATCGCCCGCACCGGCTGGATCTTTAGCGCCACGGACACGGGGTAGAGGTGGGCGATGTAGCCGATCGCCACCATGGCCAGAATCGCCGCGACGAAGCTTATCGGCGTCACGATGGGGGTGAGGGTCTCGCCGCCGAAGAGTATCTCGAGGAAGGGGTTCCCCGCCTTGATCTTGAGCGCGCGCAGGAGCCCCACGATGCCCAGTCCGAGGCTCGCGCCGAGGGTCGAGAAGACGGCGGCCAGGACGGTCGCCTCGGCGGCGAACATCCGCCTGATGAAGCCGCGCTCGGCGCCGATCGCGCGCATCGTGCCGATCTCGCCCGTCCGCTCGATCACCGAGATCACGAAGGTGTTCATGATGATGATGATGGCGACGATCGAGAGGATCGCGATGGCGACGGTGAAGACGATGCGCACCACGTCCACCGACTGGCCGTAGGGGCCGGCCGCCTTCTGCCAGTTGCCCGCGTGGGCGGCGATGCCCTGGGCTTTGAAATTAGCGTTCAGGTCGGCGATGAGCTTGTCCGCCCCGGCGCCTCCCTTCGTCCTCACGACGATGAACTGCCAGGCTCCCGAGTCGGCGGTGTTGGCCTTCTCCCGCGCGCTCGTGTCGGCGAGCTGGCTCTTGATGGCGTTCTCGCTGAATTTGCCGCCGGAGGCCGCGGGCGCCGCGTCGAGGAGGTCGTCCCCGAAGAAGGCGTCGGTGTTGTCCGCCGTCAGCATGGCGGTGTCGGAGGCCTTGAGCTTTACCGCCTCGTTGGTGCCGACGGTCATGCCGCCCATGACGCGCAGCGTGTCGATGTCGACGAATGCCAGCTGCTCGGGGGCCGATCCCTTGCCCTTCTGGCGGTAGGTGCCCAGGATGGTCAGCTCGCGCAGCTTCATCCCCGCGGAGGAGAATCCCTGCACGGTGAGCTTGTCGCCGACGGCCAGGGGCTTTTTAAGCCACTCGGACAGGTGGGTCAGCTGGACCTCGTTGAGGATGAGCCCTTCCTGGCCCGGGGCGAGGGGGGCGCCGGAGGTGAATTCGATCGAGTCGAAGACGTCCCAGTAATTGGTCGGATCGACGCCGAACATGAAGAGGAAGCGCGAGGCGAAGGTCTTGCCGTTGGGGTCTTCCTGATCGCTCCCCGAATGCTCGGCGATCAGCTCGTCGCCCTTGGTGACGATGCCGTAGCCCGTGGCCATGCCGGCGGCCTTGTCGACGGAGGGCATGGCCTTGATTCCGGCGAAGACCTTCTCGAAGTCGGGGATCGTGGGCGTGGCGGCCATGCCGCCGACCGAAGTCACGCCGAAGAGCGAGACCTCGCCGTCGGGCGAAACGCCGGAGACGAAGACATCGCCGGTGTAGTTGTCGGTGAAGGTCGTGCGGATGCCCTGGCGCGACGCGTCTATGAAGCCGTTCCCGACGACGAGTACGCAGGCCCCGACCGCCAGGAGTATGCCTATGATGAGGCTCTTCGACCTGTGCTCGAAGAGGTTCCTGAAAGCCATTCTTAGCGTGACTGGCATCGCCTCACTCCTGGGCGCCGGCGGAGGCGGAGTCCTCGCCGCGCCGCCTGTTCTCGACGACCTGCCCGTCGCGGAGGCGGATGATGTGGTCGGCGACGTCGACGATCTTGGCGTCGTGCGTCGAGAAGATGAAGGTGGTGTCGAGCTCGCGGTTGATCTTCTTCATGAGCCCGATGATCTGCTCGCCGGTGGTGGAGTCGAGGTTGGCGGTGGGCTCGTCCGCGAGGACGATCTGCGGCTTCGTGACGAGGGCCCGGGCGATGGCGACGCGCTGGCGCTGTCCGCCGGAGAGCTCGTTGGGCTTGTGCGTCCGCCATTCGGTGAGGCCGACCTCCTCGATGAGCCAGTCGATCCATTCCTTCTTCTCCGCGGCGCCCACGGTGGTCTTGCCCAGGAGGAGGGGGAACTCGATGTTCTCCCACACGTTGAGCACGGGGATGAGGTTGAAGGACTGGAAGATGAAGCCCAGCACCTCGTGCCGGAAGCGCGTGAGCTCCTTGTCGGAAAGGCCCGAGGTAGCCCGGCCGTCGATGAGGACCTCGCCCGAGGTGGGGAGGTCGATGAGGCCGATCATGTTGAGGATGGTCGACTTGCCCGAGCCCGAGGGGCCCGCGATCGAGATGAAATCGCCCTTTTCGATGGCGAAGGTGACGCCCTTCACGGCCTGCACCTCGACCTTGCCCAAGGGGTACACCTTGCGTACGTCGCGGACTTCTATGATTGCCATGCGTTGCTCCTTGCCTTGTCCCGGACACCCATCGGCTGGCTTCGGCCACGTTGCGGCGCCGGA
>JAJTBU010000127.1 GCA_021286735.1 bacterium | reverse complement strand
GCGATCATGTTGGTCGCCGTGGGCAAGCCCGTCGCCCGCCGGAACTCGGCCATGATCTCGCGTCCGGAAAAGCCCTTCTCCGCCCCGCAGGGGTCCTCGGCGTAGGTGAGGACATCGCCCGCTCCCTTGCAGAGGCGCACCGCTTCGGCCAACGACCAGGCGCCGTTGGGGTCGAGCGTTATCCTCGAATCCGGGAAACGCTTCTTGAGGGCCGAGACCGCCCTCAGCTCCTCGTCGCCGGAAAGGACGCCGCCCTTGAGCTTGAAATTGCGGAATCCGTACTTCGCCCTGGATGCTTCGGCCAGCGCGACCACCGCGTCGGCGCTCAGGGCTTCCTCGTTCCGCAGGCGGTACCAGAAGCAGTCCGAGCCGGACTCCTCGCCGTAAGGCAGGTCGGTCTTCTTCCTGTCACCAATGTAGAACAGGTAGCCGAGCATCTCCACCTCGGTCCGCTGGCGGCCGGTGCCGAGCAGGGAGGCCACCGGCAGCTCGAGGAACTTTCCAAGAAGGTCGAGGAGGGCCGACTCCACGGCCGTCACCGCGTGCACCATGGTGCGCAGATCGAAGGTCTGCAGCCCCCTGCCGCCCGAATCCCTGTCGGCGAATGCCGTCCTCATGGCGTTCAGGGTGTCGTTGTAGGCGCCGATCCTGGATCCCACCACGAGGGGAATCGCGTCTTCGAGCGTCTTCCTGATTTTCTCCCCGCCAGGGACTTCGCCCAGGCCGACATCTCCCGCAGAATCCTCGATGATGACGAGGTTGCGGGTGAAGAAAGGCCCATGGGCGCCGCTCAGGTTGAGAAGCATCGAATCCCGGCCGGCGACCGGGACGACGCGCATCGCCGTGACCTTGGGAGAGCCTCGATTCAGGCTTTTCTTGATCTCCGACATCAGCTCACTCCTCTCTCTTTGCTCGTTGTATCGCCGAGCCGGACTCTAGCGGACCATACAGGGCCGCTTGGGGTCGAATTTCCACCCCGGAATCAGGTACTGCATGGCCATGGCGTCGTCCCGGTCGCCCGAGGCGAGCGTGGCGTAGAGCGACGCGGCGCGCCTCACCGCATCCATGTCGATCTCTATGCCGAGCCCCGGCCTGTCCTTTCTGATGGCGATCCTGCCCCCTTCGATCCTCAGGGGGTCCTTGCAGAGGTATTGGCCGTCCTGCCAGATGTAGTGCGTGTCGATGGCGGTTATCTCGCCGGGGGCGGCAGCCGCGCAGTGCGCGAAGACGGCGAGGGAGATGTCGAAGTGGTTGTTGGAGTGCGATCCCCAGGTGAGGCCCCAGTCGGAGCAGAGCTGGGCGACGCGCACCGAGCCGGACATAGTCCAGAAATGAGGGTCGGCGAGAGGGATGTCCACGGCGTCCAAGATGGTCGAATGGCGGAACTGCCGCCAATCCGTGGCGATCATGTTGGTGGCGACGGGAAAGCCCGTGGCCCGCTTGAACTCGGCCATGACCTCGCGGCCGGAGAAGCCCTTCTCGGGGCCGCAGGGATCTTCCATATAGGTGGCGACGCCGCGCATGTCGCGGCAGAGCTTTATCGCCTCGTCGAGGGACCATGCCCCGTTGGGATCGATATTGATGCGGGCGTCGGGAAACTCCGCCTTGAGCGCCCTGACGGCCTCCATCTCCTCTTCGCCCTTAAGGACGCCGCCCTTGAGCTTGAAATCCTTGAACCCGTACTTCGCCTTGGCCGCCCTGGCCTGGCGCACGATCGCCTCGGGGGTCAACGCCGACCGCCGGCGCTCCCTGAACCAGGAGTCGGAACTGTCGCTCTCGTCGACATAGGGTAAGCCAGTCTTCGCGGAATCGGCCACGTAGAAGAGGTAGCCGAGGAAAAGCACCGAGTCGCGCTGCATCCCATCGCCGAGCAGGGCGGCCACGGGGAGGTCCATGAACTTTCCGACGAGATCCAGGAGGGCGCATTCCACCGCCGTCTCGGCGTGGACGACGAAGCGCAGATTCTTGAGGTCGAGCCCCTGCAGACCCTGGCCGTCGTCTTCGGCATGGTTGTAGTTGCCGCTCCTGATGCCGGAAACGAGCCCTTTCCAGTCGCCGATAGGCTTGCCTATGAGCCAGGGGCGATAGCTTTCGAGAGCCTGCCTGATATGCTCGCCGCCGTGGACTTCCCCGATGCCGCAGTTGCCCGAGCTGTCGGTGATCACGACGATGTTGCGGGTGAACCAGGGGGCGTGGGCGCCGCTCAAAGTGAGAAGCATGGAATCGTAGCCCGCCACGGGATAGACTTCGTAGGCGACAATCTTAGGACTGCCGTGCATGATCTCGCTTCCTCCTCGAGCCGCTGAGCTTCGTCGAAAGTATAGGAGTAGAGTTCAAAATCTGTCAACAAAAATCTATATGTGTTTGATTATTGATAGAGTATGCTAAAATAACCTAATTAAGTTTGACAATTATTGAATTCCGTACTAAGCTCGAAAAAGGAAATCTACGCAGAGGTGGCGAATATGGACATCCTGGGCATCATCCCGGCAATCCCTACTCCGTTTACGGCATCGGGAGAATTGAATCTGCCGGAACTCGAGAAGGAACTCGCTTTTTTGCTGAAAGCCGGAGTCCACGGCGTCTTCGCGGTCGGCAACTGCGGAGAGTTCTACGCGCTCTCCCTCGAAGAAAAGCGTTACGCGCTCAAGACCACGGTCAAGGCTGTGTCGGGCAGGGTGCCTGTTTATTTCGGCGCCGGAGCCGCCACCACCGCCGAGGCCATCCGCCTGGCCGGGCTCGCCGAGGCCGAGGGCGCCGACGTTATCTCCGTCATAACGCCCTATCTCATCAAGCCGTCGGAAGACGAACTCTTTTCCTATTATAAAGCGGTATGCGAAGCGACGAGCCTTCCCGTTCTGCCCTACAACAACCCCGCCGTCACCGGCGTCTCGATCACGCCGAGGCTCTTGCACCGCCTGGCCGATCTGCCAAATCTTATGGGCGTCAAGGATTCCTGCGGCGACTTTGCCACGACCCTTGAATTCCTGAGGATCGAAAAGCCTGGATTCGCCGTTCTGGCGGGCAGGGACAACCTGATACTTCCAACTCTCATGCAGGGCGGCAAGGGCGCCATCTCCTCCGTCGCCTCGGCCTGCCCCGAGCTCGCCCTGGGCATTTACAACGCCTTCATCGCCGGCGACCTGGCGGAGGCGGCCAGACAGCAGACGCGTTTCGCCAAGCTGCGCGCGCTGTTCAGCCTCGGCACCTTCCCCACGGTGGTCAAGGCTGCGCTCAAGCTCCGCGGGTTCGATCCCGGGTCGCCGCGCGCGCCCGTCGCCGACCTCCCCGAGGCGAGGCTCGCCGAATTGAAAAAAGCCCTGGAAGAGGTTATAAATCTGTAATTCGCGAGCCTAGGCAGAAAGAGAGGCAGCATGAACCTTGAAACGGCTGAAAAGTCCGACCGATACAGCATAAGGGCGGTGGAACGCTGCCTTGAAATCCTCGACCTGTTCACCCAGGCGGACGACAAGCTCGGGGTGAACAACGTGGCGAAGGCCCTGAACATCAATACCAATATGGCGTTCAGGATGTTGGTCACCATGGCCAAGGCCGGCTATTTGGAAAAGGATGAGAAAACCGGACTCTTCACGGTCTCGCTGAAGTTCCTGCCCCTGTCGAGGAAGGCCCTGCTGTCCCTGGAAATCCGCAGGGCGGTGATGCCCTCCTTGGAGATGCTCCGCCTGAGCTACCCTAAGGCCAACCTCAACCTCGCGGTGCTCTACCAGGGCGAGGTGATCGTCGTCGACCGCATCGACAGCATGAGCCTGCCGCGCACCTACTTCGTCCCCGGCAAAACCCTCCCCTTCCACGCGACGGGATTGGGAAAGGCGCTCACCTGCGAGCTGGACGAAGCCGAACTCGACGCCATCATCGCCAAGCGGGGCTTGAAAGCCTATACGCCCAGTACCATCGTGACGCCGCTGGCCTTGAAGGAAGAACTCGCGAAAGTCAGGAGGGAGCGCGTGGCCCGCGATCGCTGCGAGTTCATTCCCAACGACAACTGCAACGCCGTGCCCCTGCGGGACGGTTCCGGAACCATCGTCGCCGCGATCAGCCTCACCGCCTTCGAAAGCTACATGAGCGTCGAAGAGGTGGAGGCGACCATGCCCGTGCTCGCCGAGGCGGGGCGCAACATTTCCTACTACCTGGGATTCAACGCATAACATCATGAAAGCCATCGTAATCTACACGTCGACCACGGGGTTCACGAAAAAGTACGCCGAATGGATCGCGGCCGACCTGGGCGCCGAGCTCGCCGAGGCGCGCGACTTCAGCAAGGCGAAGGGTCTGCGCCCCGAGGCGCTGCCCGCCTACGACGTCGTGATCTACGGCGGCAGCCTCCACGCCATCGGCATCAGGGGACTGGCGAAATTTAAGCCGAGCCTGCCCGCCCTCGCCGGCAAGAAGGTGATCGTCTTCGCCGTGGGCGCCGCTCCCGACCGGAAGGGTGTGCCCGAGGAAGTGCTCGCGGCGAACTTCTCGCCCGAGGAGCGGAGCCGCATCCGTTTATTCTACCTCCGAGGCGGCTTCGACTACGCGAAGCTCGGCCTGGTCGACAAGTTCCTCATGACCCTGCTCAAGCTCAAAATGAAGAACAGGAGGGAGGACGAGCGCAGCCCCGACGAGCGCGGCATGCTGGCCTCCTACGCAAGGCCGGTGGACTTCACCAAGCGCGCCAATATCGACGAACTCGTGGCATACGCCAAGGCTGAAATATGAAAGTGACGCTGCTCGTCGAGAACACGCCCCGGGACGCCTCGATCGCCGCCGAGCACGGCCTTTCCTTCTATATAGAAGGCTGCGGCAAACGCATCCTCCTCGACGCCGGACAGAAGAGCCTCTTCGCGGAGAACGCGGCCAAGCTGGGGCTCGACCTGGCGGCTGTGGATTTCGCGGTGCTCTCCCACGGGCACGGCGACCACTCGGGCGGCCTGCCCGCCTTCAGGGCGGCCAACCCATCGGCGCCCGTCTACATGGCGCGCGCGGCGACGCGGCGCTGCTTTGTCCGCCGATATGGCATCCTCTACTTCAACGTGGGCATGGACCGGGCCTTCGCGAAGGATCCGGGCATCATCCCCCTGGACGCCGACACCGAACTCGCGCCCGGCGTTACGGCCGTGGTCGGCATTCCGCGCGCCTCGGCCTACCTCACCACGAGCGACAACCTCTACATGCGGAAAGGCCTCTGGTTCGCGCGCGACGACTTCGCCCACGAGCTGGCCCTGGTGCTGAGGGAGGGCGCGCGGACTTTCGTCTTCAGCTCCTGCTCGCACACCGGGCTGCAGAACATCATGAGGCGCGTCGCCGACGCCGGCCTCCTGGGCGCAGAGACCAGGGTATTCGCCGGGATGCATCTCTTCAACTCGCCCGGCAGGCGCAACGAGAGCGCCGAGCTGCTGGATCGCCTGGCGGGCGAGCTCCTCGCCTACCCTTCCGCGACGTATTACGCGGGCCACTGCACCGGCCAAGCCGCCTTCGACCGCCTGAAAGCCACGATGGGCGGGCGTCTCCAGCCCCTGCGCTGCGGAGACGTTTTCGAGTTCTGAGCGGCGAGGCGCCGCCGACAGCGCGCGGCGCGTCGGTCGGTCGACTCCGCCGCGGCGCGCCGATCGACGAACCCGCTTGACTGCCCGCGCCTCCGCGCCCCATAGTGGTCGCGTAGGCGGTTCGACGCCCCCGCTTCGGGGGCGCGATCAAAAGGGAACCCGGTGAAAATCCGGGACTGCCCCGCAGCGGTGAGGGAGAACGAAAGCCGTCAAAGGCACTGGAACCGAAGGTTCCGGGAAGCGACGGCCGGTAGGAAGGCGGCGCCATGGCCCCCGCGGCGCTCCCAAGTCCGAAGACCTGCCGCCCCTCGCCCCCGCCTGAGCGCGGCGACGATCAGCGAATGGAGCCCCTCGGGGGAGGCTGGCGCGCTTCGGTTCCCGTTTACCGCCCGAATTCCGTCCACCTCCGCCTCGATCGTCTCCTCGCAGTCCGGGGGGACCGATTTTTGGATGCATACCTGCGCGAAGCCGCGCGGCGACGAGCCGCCGGGCGTTTCGACCTGCCGATCGCCATAGCCATCTCGCTGCTCATCCACGGGACACTCCTCCTGATTCCCCTCGCGCTGGCTCCCGCCCCCGAGGCGCCGCCAAGAACCACGTGGTTTTTCTCTCCTTGGGCAGCGCGCCGCGCAAAGTTGAGGCTCGATCCGAGGCCGACGAAGTCGCCGGCCCGGCGTTCGCCGCGGCCGCGGCGGCTGCGGCGGACGCGGCGGCGAACCCCGCTCGGCCGGAAAAAACCGACCCCACCGCGGCGGTCGCCCCCGAAATTCCTGACGGCGCCGCAAGCGCCGCCGAAGCGTCTCCCTTGCCAGCCGCGGCTATGGCGGCGCAGATGCCGTCCGCAGGCGCGGCGATGGGCGATAGTGCCGCGCCCGCTGATGCGGAGGCGGCGGTCGTAGAGGCCGATGTGGTTATCCCCGCCGCGGAAGCCGCCATCGAGGCGGTGGCCACGCCGCCCGCGCCGGAGGCTTTGGGCAAGCCCGCTGAAGCGGCGGCCGCAGTTGCGGCGCCCGCGGCGAAGGTGGCGGATACGGCCGCCGGGGCCGCGCCTGCCGAAATGGCCGAGGCGATCGCCAAGCCGGCTGCCGCGGCGAAGCCGGCCGCGTCCGCCGCGGATCTTGCGCCGGCGATCGCGGCGACAGGCG
>JAJTBU010000126.1 GCA_021286735.1 bacterium | reverse complement strand
CGCCAACAGGCTGGGCTTCACGAGCAAGAAGACCATGCAGATCGCCCAGAAGCTCTACGAGGGCATCAGCATGGGCCCCCAGCGCGCGGGCCTCATCACCTACATGCGCACCGACTCCACACGCATCGCCGAGAGCGCCCTGGCCGAAGCCAGGAAGTTCATCGGCGAGCGCTATCCCAGCCAGTTGCCCCAGGAAGCCCAGCGCTACAGCTCGGGCAAGCAGGCCCAGGACGCTCACGAAGCCATCCGCCCCACGCGCGTGGACCTGGACCCGGAATCCATGGCCAAGTACCTGCAGCGGGACGAACTCAGGCTCTACGCCCTCATCTGGGAACGCTTCGTCGCCTCGCAGATGGTCCCCGCCGTGATGAACATCGTGACGGCCGACATCGGCGTGGGCGGGACGGCCGAGCTCCCCGACGGGCTGTTCAGGCTCTCGGCCTCCTCCTATGTCGAGGAGGGCTTCTACAAGGTCATCAAGCTCGCCGCCTCAAAAGAGGAGCGGACGAGCCACAGCCTGGCGCTCGAGGTCGGCCAGGCGCTTCCCGTCGAGAAGATCGGCGCCACCCAGCACTTCACGCAGGGCCCCGCGCGCTACAACGACGCCTCCATCATCAAGGCCCTGGAAGAGCTCGGCATCGGGCGGCCCTCGACCTACGCGCCGACCATCAGCACCCTGCTGGAGCGTTACTACGTCTCGCGCCAGGCCAAGCAGCTGGCGCCGACCCTCCTGGGCACGATGATCTCCGAAATCCTCTCCGAATACTTCCCCGACGTGATCGACGCGGGTTTCACCGCGAAGATGGAGAGCCTCCTGGACAAGGTCGAGGAGGAGAAGGTCGACTGGGTCGCCGCCCTCAAGGAATTCTATTTCCCCTTCAAGGCCCGCCTGGACGAGGTCATGTCCACCTTTTCGAGCAAGAAGGGCCAGCTGGACGAGGCGACGGACCAGGTGTGCGAGCTCTGCGGCAAGCCCATGGTGAAGAAGCTCGGCCGCTTCGGCTACTTCCTCGCCTGCTCGGGCTTCCCCGCCTGCAAGAATACCAAGTCCATCCCCCTCGCCAAATGCCCGAAATGCGGCGGCGACATCGTGGAGCGCAAGAACGTGAAGGGCAAGCGCAAGACCTTCTACGGCTGCACCAATTACCCGACCTGCGATTTCATGACCTACAGCAAGCCGACCGACAAGCTCTGCCCCAAGTGCGGCTGGTTCCTCGTGGAGAAGTCCGACAAGGCCTCGGGTCCCCACAAGGTCTGCATCAACCCGGCCTGCGACTACCTGCACAGCAAAGACGACGATCGCCCGGAGGAATGATACATGGATAGACGGATCGAAGACTACCTTTCCTACCTCGAGTCGGTGCGCGGGCTTTCCGAGCGGACCCTGCGCGTCTACGGCGAGGATCTGGATCGGTACGAGGCTTTCCTGGCCGGCGCCGACCTCGACGCCGCCGCGGCCCACGACATCAGAGCCTTCGCCGGCAGCCTCGTGATGGAAGGGAAGGCCTCATCCAGCGTGAATCGCGCGCTGTCGACGATCCGCGGCTTCTATCGCTACAGGATGCGCTTCGGCGGCCTGACGGCCGATCCGGGGCGCGAGGTCGAGAATCTCTCCGCCTCCAGCCCCGGCTGCCGCGCCTCGGGGATCGCGGGCATGACGGTCGGCAGGCTCGATTTTCCGCGCGGCATCGTCCGCATACTCGGCAAGGGCTCCAAGGAAAGGGTCGTCTTCCTCGGCAGGATGGCTTTGCAGGCCCTCGCCTCCTACCTGACCATCCGTTCGATGCGCCTGGCCAAGCTCAGGGTGAGCGACCACGGGCGCGTCTTCATCAACGCCAGGGGCGGCCCCCTCTCGGTGCGCGGCATGGAACTCATCGTGGAGCGGCGCCGCGTGGCTTCGAACATGAACAAGGCGATATCGCCCCACGCCTTCAGGCACAGCTTCGCCACCCAGCTCGTCGGCGCCGGCGCCGACATCAGGGTGGTCCAGGAGATGATGGGGCATTCGAGCATATCGACGACGCAGGTATACACGCACGTCGACATGGAACACCTGCGCAAGGTCTACGAGCTTGCGCACCCGCACGGAACGAAGGACAGGTAAATGTCAGACAGAGAAAGACCGAGGTTCAGGTCGACGACGGTGCTCGTGGTCAGGAAGGGCGGCAAGGTCGCCATGGCCGGCGACGGCCAGGTCACCTTGGGCGAGACGGTCATGAAGAGCAACGCCCGGAAAGTCCGGACCATCTACGGCGGCAAGGTGCTCTGCGGCTTCGCCGGCGCCACGGCCGACGCCTTCTCCCTCCTGGAGCACTTCGAGGTGAAGATCCAGGAGTACGCGGGGGACCTCACCCGCGCCGCCGTCGAGCTGGCCAAGGATTGGCGCACGGACCGGGTCCTCCGCAAGCTCGAGGCCATGCTCCTCGTCGCCGATTCCAAGAAATCCCTCCTCCTCTCGGGCACCGGCGACGTGGTCGATCCCGCCGAGGACGCGGTGGCCATCGGCTCGGGCGGGCCCTACGCCTACGCGGCCGCCATGGCCTACCTCGACGCCGCGAAAAACCTGGAGGAGCGGATGACAGTGGGCGGACTGCCGCCCGCAGCCCTCGCGGACGCCGGCGCCCCGGCCTTCCTCGGCGCGGCGGACATAGCCCGCAGGAGCCTGCAGATCGCCTCGGGCATCTGCATCTACACGAACGACAGGATCATGGTGGAGGAGATATGAAGGCGGAATTCGACTCCCTCACGCCGCGCGCGATCGTCGAAGAGCTCGACAAGTACATCATCGGCCAGGGCAAGGCGAAAAAGGCCGTGGCCATCGCCCTGCGCAACCGCATGCGCCGTCAGCGCCTCGCCGAGGACATCCGCGCCGAGATAGCGCCCAAGAACATCCTCATGATGGGCCCCACCGGCGTCGGCAAGACAGAAATCGCCCGCCGCCTGGCCAAGCTCTGCGGAGCGCCCTTCCTCAAGGTGGAGGCGACGAAGTTCACCGAGGTCGGCTACGTCGGCCGCGACGTCGAGTCCATGGTCCGCGACCTCATGGCCTCCGGCGTGGCCATGGTCAAGGAAGAGATGCAGGCCGTCGTCGAGGCGGAGGCGAAGCGCAGGTCGGAGGAGCGGGTCCTCGACATCCTCCTGCCGGGGCTGAACAGCGCCGTCGAGCCCGTGGGCCCCACCCAGGCGACGGTGATCGCGCCCCTTCCCCCGAACGAGACCCGCGAGAAGTTCCGCAGGCTGCTGCGCGAAGGCAAGCTCGACTCGCGCGAGGTGGAAATCTCCGTGAACGCCCAGGGCCCCTCCATGGAGCTCTTCGCGGGCACCCAGATGGAGGAGATGGGCGTAGCCCTTGGCAGCATCGGCAACATGTTCGGCGGCAAGAAGAAAAAGCGGACCGTGACCGTGGCCGAGGCCCTGCCCGTCCTCGAGACCGAGGAGCTGGAGAAGCTCGTCGATCCGGACAAGGCGGCCCAGGAGGCCAGGCGCCGCGTCCAGGAATCGGGCATCATCTTCATCGACGAGCTCGACAAGATCGCCAACCGCGAGGGCAGGGGCTCTTCCGGGCCCGACGTCTCGCGCGAAGGCGTGCAGCGCGACCTGCTGCCGATCGTTGAAGGGACCACCGTCAACACGAAGTGGGGGCCCGTCGACACCACGCACATCCTCTTCATCGCCGCTGGCGCCTTCAACGTCTCCAAGCCGCAGGACCTCATCCCCGAGCTCCAGGGCCGCTTCCCCATCCGGGTGGAGCTGGACGCCCTGACGGACAGGGACTTCGAGCGCATCCTCGTCGAGCCGAAAAACGCCCTCGTCTCCCAGTATTCCCAGCTCCTCGGGACCGAATCCCTCGCCGTCACCTTCGACGAGGGCGCGATCGCGCGCATCGCCCAGATCGCGGCGGCCGCGAACACCCAGACCGAGAACATCGGCGCGCGCCGCCTCCACACGGTGCTGGAGCGGCTGCTCGAAGACCTGTCCTTCGAGGCGGACCGCATGGCGGGGCAGAGCGTCCTGATAGACGCGGCGTACGTGGACGGCAAATTCTCCGACTATGCGGAGAGACAGGACCTGAGCAAGTACATCCTTTGAGAGGAGGCCGAGCAACCATGCATTCATCACAACTGTGTACCATCGCGATCGGCGGCTCAGCCGAAGAGAAGGAAAACGGACTCTGGCGGCAGTATCAGCTGACGCGCGACTCGAAGATACGCGATCGCCTGGTGGAGCAGTACGCGCCTCTGGTGAAGTACGTCGCGGGAAAGGTGGCCGCGAACCTGCCCGCGTCCGTCGAGTACGACGACCTGGTGGGCTACGGCGTGTTCGGCCTCTTCGACGCCATCGAGAAGTTCGATACCGACAAGCACGTCAAGTTCAAGACCTACGCGGTGACGCGCATCCGCGGGGCCATGTACGACCACCTGCGCGAGATGGACTGGGTGCCGAGGTCGGTGCGGCAGAAAGCCAAGGAAATCGAGCAGGCGGTGATGCTCCTCGAGGCCCGGCTCGGCCGCCCCGCCTCGGATTCCGAGATCGCATCCTCCATGAACCTGCGCGAGGACGAGTTCTCCCACCTCATGAGCAAGATCTCCAGCACCGCCATCCTCTCGCTCAACGACATCTGGAACCCGGGCACCGACAGTGAGAAGCTCTGCATCGGCGAGAGCATCGAATCCCCGCGGGGCCTCAATCCCGACTCCTCCGTCGAGAAGGAGGAGATCAGGCGGGTGATAAAGCAGGCGATCAACGAGCTGCCTGAAAAGGAAAAGAAGGTCCTCGTCCTGTACTACTACGAAAACCTGACCCTGCGCGAGATCGGGCAGATCCTCGAGGTCACCGAGTCGCGCATCAGCCAGCTCCACACCAAGGCTATCATCCGGCTCAAGGCCAAGCTGACCAGCTGCCGGAAGGGAATCTTCTAAGCTTTCTCCAGGGCCGATGCGGCGGCCGATTCCTCTTCCGCGCCGGCATGCTGCTTCTCGGCCGGCGCGAGCCCGTACTCGTCGATTTTCTGGTAGAGCGTCTTGCGCCCTATCTTCAGCACTTCCGCCGTCTTGGTCTTGTTGCCGCCCAGCATGGCGAGGGTCTCGGCGATGATGATCTTCTCGGCGTCCTCCAGCGAGCAGAGGGCGGGCAGATGGATTTCCTTCTTCTCCTGCGCCGAGCGGGGGCCTGGAGGCAGGTCGTCCACCGTGATATAGCGAGACGAGGCCATCACCACCGAGCTCTCGATGCAGTTGCGCAATTCCCTGACGTTGCCGGGCCAGTCGTAGGCGTAGAGGGCCTGGCGCGCCCGGGGCTCGAAGCCGTCGATGGGCTTGCCGTTCTCCTCCGAGAACTCGTGGAGGAAGGTCGCCGCCAGGAGGGGGATGTCCTCGCGCCGCTCGCGCAGGGGCGGCACGTGGATGTTCACCACATTGAGGCGGTAGTAGAGATCCTCGCGGAAACGGCCGGCGGCGATCTCCTCCTTGAGATCCTTGTTGGTCGCGGCGATGAATCGCACGTCCACCTCCAGCGTGGACTCGCCGCCGACCCGCTCGAACTTCCTGTCCTGAAGGACGCGCAGGATCTTGATCTGCACGCTCTGGTTGATCTCCCCTATCTCGTCCAGGAAGAGGCTCCCCGTGTCGGCCAGCTCGAAGCGGCCCCGCTTGCGGGCCTGGGCGCCGGTGAAAGCCCCCTTCTCGTGGCCGAAGAGTTCGCTCTCCAGGAGGCTCTCGGCCAGGGCGGCGCAGTGCACCTTGACCAGGGGCTTGTCGCGGCGCGGCGACAGGTTGTGGATCGCGTCGGCGATGACTTCCTTGCCGACGCCCGACTCGCCGGTGATGAGGACGCTCGCCTTGGTCGGCGCCACCTTGCGGATGAGGTCGAAGATCCGCCGCATCGCGGGGCTCTTGCCGATGATGGAGCTGGTCCGCTGCTGGGCCAGGACCTCCTCGCGGAGTTCCTCGTTCTTGATGGAGAGCTCGCGGATGGCGAGGGCGTTCTTGGTGAGCTTTAAGAGGTGCTCGAGGTCCAGGGGCTTGGTGACGAACTCGAGGGCCCCGTACTGCATGGCCGCGACCGCCTCGGTGATGTCGCCGTGGGCGGTGATGATGATCACGGGAATATTCTCCCAGCGCCGCTTGACGTGCTGGAGCAGTTCCATGCCCGAGACCTTGGGCATCTTGAGGTCGGTGATCACCAGATCGATGTAGCGCTCTTCCAGGAGGGCGATCGCCTCCTGGCCGTCCGAGGCGGAGAGCGCCTCGTAGCCCTCCATGGCGAAGGCCTCAGCGAGGCCCTCGCGTATGTTCCGCTCGTCGTCGACGATGAGGATCGTTGACTTCATCTATACCTCCGCCTGGGAGCCGGCGATGGCGACCGTGTCCTGCCAGCGCGGCAGGGCTTTTTTCTCTTTCTGGGGGACGGGGAGGTGGATCGTGAACGTCGACCCCGCGCCCTCCTTGGACTCGAGGCTGATGTCCCCGGAGTGCTCCTTGACGATCTTGAAGGTGATGGTGAGCCCCAGGCCCGTGCCGCTCTTCTTGGTGGTGAAGTAGGGCTCGAAGATCTTGGTCAGCAGCTCCTCGGGGATGCCGGTGCCGGTGTCTGCCACGGAGAGCCGCACCTCGTCGTCGGTCTGTTCCGCCGCGAGGGTCAGAGTGCCGCCCTCGGGCATGGCCGCCATGGCGTTCTGGATGAGGTTCAGGAGGGCCTGCTTGATGTGGCGCTTGTCC
>JAJTBU010000125.1 GCA_021286735.1 bacterium | reverse complement strand
TGGCCTCGTTAACACCCATCACCACTTCTACCAGACCCTCACGCGCAACCTGCCGGCGGTGCAGGACGCCAAGCTCTTCGACTGGCTCGTCTATCTCTACGAGATATGGAAGCACCTCGACTCCGAGGCGGTGTACTGGTCCTCGATGCTGGCCATGGCCGAGCTGGCCAAGACCGGCTGCTCCCTCAGCTCCGACCACCACTACCTCTACCCGGCCGGCTTCGCGGGCGACATCCCCTCGCTGCAGTTCAAGGCAGCGGCCGACCTGGGCCTGCGCTTCGCGCCCACCCGCGGCTCGATGAGCCGCTCCAAGAAGGACGGCGGCCTGCCGCCCGACTCGACGGTGCAGGACGAGGACGAGATCCTCGCGCACAGCGAGGCGACGATCCGGAAATTCCACGATCCCGCGCCCGACGCGATGCGGAAAGTCGCCCTCGCGCCCTGTTCGCCATTCTCGGTGTCCGAGGACCTGATGAGGCGCTCGGCCGAGCTGGCCCGCAAGCACGGGGTGCGGCTCCACACCCACCTCGCCGAGACCAGCGACGAGGACGACTACTGCGTCCATCACTACGGCAGGCGGCCCCTGCGCGTCATGGAGGACTGCGGCTTCGTCGGCCCCGACGTCTGGTTCGCCCACGGCATCTTCTTCAACGACGAGGAGCTGGACCTCCTCGCGTCCACCAAGACGGGCGTGGCGCACTGCCCCTCCTCGAACATGAGGCTGGGCTCGGGCATCTGCCGCGTGCGCGAGATGCTGGACCGCGGCGTGCCCGTCGGGCTCGCGGTGGACGGCTCGGCGTCCAACGACTCCTCGGACATGCTGGGCGAGGCCCGGCAGGCCCTCCTCCTGCAGCGCATCCGGTACGGCTCCAAGGGGATCGCCGCGCGCGAAGTCCTCTCCGCGGCGACGCGGGGCGGGGCGGCCCTCCTCGGTTTCGACCAGGCTGGGGCATTGAAGGAAGGCGCCCTCGCGGACATCGCACTCTTCGACGTCATGAAGCTGGAGTACGCGGGCGCCCTCTCCGACCCGGTCGCCGCCCTCCTCTTCTCGGGCTACGACCACGGCGTCGATCATCTCATCGTGAACGGAAAGTTCGTCGTGCGCTCGGGAAAGCTCTCGGGCGAGGGCCTGGGCGGCGTCGACGAGGAGACGATACGCGTCAACGCCGACAAGGCCGCCCGGAGGCTCTACGCCGCGGCGGGCATACGCTAGGAAACCACCATGGTAAACGCTTATTTTAGGCCGAAGAGCGCCGAGGAGGCAGCCACCCTCCTGGCGAGCGAAAAGGACGCCGTCCTCCTGGCCGGCGGCACCTATCTCCTGACCTCGCAGTTCGCGAAGAAGCCCATGGCGGCGATCGCGATCTCGGGCCTCCTGCCCGCGGCGATCGAGCGCCACGGCGAGCGGGTGATCATCGGCGCGGGCGCCACCTTCCAGGCCCTGGCCGAAGCCCCCGGCATGCCCAAGGCGCTGCGCGACGCGGCCCTTGCCATGGCCGACCGCAACATCCGCAACCGCGCCACCGTCGGCGGCAACATCGGCGCCGACAAATCCTGCGCCAGCCTCGTGCCCTTCTTCCTCGTCGCCGAGGCCCGCTACTCCAGGGTCGGCGCCCTGGCTCTCGGCGCCGCCGAGTGGCAGGCCCTGCCGGCGGCGGAACGCGGCATCGCGGCGGCGGTCGAGTTCGCGGCACCGACGGCGCGGCGCTTCGCCTACGAGCGCTACGCGCGCACCTCCTGCGACGTCGCGGTGCTCACCTGCGCGGCCTCCGCCGAGTTCGAAACGGCCGGCGGCGGGCTCGCCGCGCGCGGCCTCCGCATCGCCATGGGGGGCTTGAGCCCCCATGCGCGGCGCTTCCCCGAGCTGGAGCGCCTCTTCGAGGGCGCAGCCCTGCCCGGGAAGGCGGCCATCGAGGCCGCGGCCGCCCCCCTCTTCAGCCCCGTCTCCGACGCGCGCGGGAGCGCCGAGTTCAAGCGCGCGAGGGCCGCGGCCCTCCTCGCCGACGTCCTCGCCGCCCTCGCGAACCCCGAAGCGAACGAAACCCCGGAGGCCCGCCCATGAACGTCGCCTTCACGCTCAACGGCCGCCGCGCGGCCTACGAATGCTCAGCCGACGACCGGCTGAAAACTGTCCTGCGCCGCGCCGGCATCCTCTCCCTGCGCAACGGCTGCGACGGCGAGGGCTCCTGCGGCCTCTGCGCCGTCCTCCTGGACGGCAAGCTCGTCAACTCCTGCCTGGTGCTCGCCGCCGAGGCGGAGGGGCGCGAGGTCGTCACCATCGACCACTACAACGCCGATCCCGCCCTACGGACGATCCAGCGCGCCCTCATCGACGCCGCTTGCGTCCAATGCGGCTACTGCACGCCCGCCGTCGCCCTCTCGATCAGGGAACTCCTGGCGCGCTCGCCCGAGCCGACCGCGGCCGAGGTGGCGGACGCCCTCTCGGGCACCCTCTGTCGCTGCACGGGCTACGAGCAGTATTTCGAGGCGGTCCGCATCGCGGCGGCGCGCCTCGCCGATCCAGCCTACGCCGCTCCCAAGGGCCCGGAATTCCGCCCCGACCTGCGCCACGTGGGCAAGGACCGCGACAAGGTGGACGCCGAAACCCTCGTCCGCGGCGAAGCCGCCTACGTCGAGGACAGGCTGGCGCCGGGCACCTGCTGGCTCAAGGTCCTGCCGAGCCCGCACGCCCACGCCTGGATAAAGTCCATCGACGTCGCGGCGGCCGAGGCCATGCCCGGCGTCGTCGCCGTCCTCACCCACGAGAATTGCCCCGACAAGGTCTACACCACCGCCGGCCAGGGCTACCCAGAGCCCTCGCCCTACGACCAGCGCATGCTCTCGCGCAAGGTGCGGCACGTGGGCGACCGGGTGGCGGCCGTCCTGGCCGAGACCCCCGAGATCGCCGAGGCCGCCCTTTCCGCCATAAAGGTCGAGTACGAGGTCCTCGAACCCGTCCTCTCCATCGCCCAGGCCAAGGCGCCGGGCGCCCCCGTCATCCACTCGGGGGCGGTCTCCTACGTCGCGGGCTCGCCTCCCGCGGGGACGAGCGTCGAGGGCGACGGCCGCGACGACCCCATTGTCTACCAGTTCCCCCTGCACTCCGACCCGCACCGCAACCTCGCGGCCTCGGCCACGGCGGGCATAGGCGACGTGGAGGCGGGCTTCGCCGCCGCCGACCTCGTCGTCGAGCGGACCTACAAGATGAACCGCGTCCAGTGCACCCCCATGGAGCCCCACTCCGTCCTCGCCAAGATCGAGGCGGGCAGGCTCGTCCTCCACGCCTCCACCCAGGTGCCCTGGCATGTCAGGCGCATCGTCGCCCGCGCCGTGGGCATCGCGGAGAACAAGGTCCGCGTGATCAAGGAGCGCGTCGGCGGCGGCTTCGGCGCCAAGCAGGACATCGTCGTCGAGGATCTGGCCGGCTACCTGGCCTGGAAAACCCGCAGGCCCGTCTTCTTCCGCTACACGCGCGAGGAGGAGTTCGTCGCCAGCCGCACCCGCCACGCCATGGAAATCACGGTAAAGCTGGGCGCCAGGCGCGACGGCGCGCTCACCGCCATCCTGATGAGGCTCGACGCCGACACCGGCCCCTACGGCCAGCACTGCCTCACGGTGCCGATGAACGCCATCTCCAAGAGCCTGCCCCTCATGCTCTGCGAGAACGCCCGTTTCGAAGTCAAATCCTATTACACGAACCTCTCGCCCGCCGGAGCCTACCAGGGCTACGGCGCGCCAAAGGGCTCCTTCGCCCTGCAGACCGCCCTGGCCGAGATGGCCGAAGCCCTCGGCATGGACCAGCTCGACTTCCTGGAGAAGAACCGGGTGCGCTCGGGCAGCCGCATCGACATCCTGAAAAGCCTCGGCGAGGGCCGCGAAGGCGCCGCCGTTACCCTTGGCCGCTGCGGCCTCGGCGACATGATCGCCCGCGGCAGGCAGGCCTTCGCCTGGGAAGGCGGCGCCGGCGCCCACGGCCAATCCGCGGCCCACGGCCAGCCAGCCGCGGAAGCGGCCCTTCCCGAATCGGCCCCGCCGCTCTCGGCCGACTGGAAGCTCGGCCGCGGCGCCGTGATCATCCAGCAGGGCTCGGGCCTGCCCGGCCTCGACGCCGCGAACGCGGAGCTGCGCCTCCTCGCGGACGGCACCCTCCTCATGCTCTCCGGCGGCGCCGACCTCGGCACCGGCCTGGACACCCTCACCGCCAAGCTCGCCGCCGAGGTCCTCGGCCTCGACCCGGAGGATGTCACCGTGATCTCCGGCGACACCGACTCGACGCCCTTCGACAAGGGCGCCTACGCCTCCTCGGGCACCTATTTCTCGGGCGGGGCCGCCCTGCGCGCCGCCGAGGACCTCCGCGCCAAGGTGATCGCCACCGCCGCCGCCCTCCTCGGCGAAAAGCCGGAGGACCTGCGCATCGAACCCAGGGGCCGCGTCGTCGGCCTCCGCGGCGAGATCAGCCTCGCCAAGCTGGGCCACCTCTCGGTCCAGGGCGAGGGCCACGGCGAACTTGTCGGCTTCGGCACCTTCAAGACCGACCACGCGGCCTTCCCCTTCGGGGCCCACTTCGTCCAAGCGGCCGTGAACGAGCGCACCGGCGAGGTCAAAATCCTGCGTTACCACGCCTACCAGGACTGCGGCACGCCCATCAACCCGGCCCTCGCCAGGGGCCAGGTCTACGGCGCGGCCCTCAAAGCCATCGGCCACTCCCTCTACGAGGAGATGCTCTACGACGAGCGCGGCCGCTGCCTCAACCCGCGCTTCCTCGACTACAAGATCCCGACCATCGCCGAGGTTCCGCCCGATTTCCGCGTCGAGCTCATGCCCGTGGAGGACGAGGTCGGCCCCTACGGCGCAAAGAGCGTGTCCGAGATATCGGTGAACGGCGCGGCGCCGGCCATCGCGATCGCCATCCACGACGCCGTCGGCGCCTGGGTGCGCGAGTGGCCCTTCACGCCGGAGCGGGTGCTCCGCGCCATGGGCAAGCTTTCGTAACGTCGCGCGGGCTGGAGGATCGGCGCCACGCCGCGCCTTCGGCCCGCGACGAGACCCCTGCCTTGCGCGCCGCGCCGGGCGGGGCTATATACTATCCCCTTCCATAAAAGGAGAGCTTATGAACCGGAAAGAGATCGCGGCGGCGATAGACCAGCTCGCGGGCAAGAAAATCGACATGCAAGGCAAGGACTTCTTCCTCACCTGGGAAAAGACCAGGGACGAGCTCGATGCGACATTCCTCGTCGCAGATATCCTGAGGGCGATGCGCGAGAACAACGTCAGCCCGAGGATATGGGATTCGGGCATCGCGGTGTCGAACTTCCGCGACAACTCCACGCGCACCCGCTTCTCCTACTCCTCGGCCTGCAACCTCCTCGGTCTCTACGTCCAGGACCTGGACGAGGGCAAGAGTCAGATCGCCCACGGCGAGACCGTGCGCGAGACAGCCAACATGATCAGCTTCCTGACCGAGGCTATCGGCATCCGCGACGACATGTACCTGGGCGAGGGCGACAAGTACCAGCGCGAGGTGGCCAAATCCTTGGACGAGGGCGTGGCGGCGGGCGTCCTGCCCTCGCGGCCGACGGTCGTCAACCTCCAGTCCGACATCGACCACCCGACCCAGTCCATGGCCGACTTCCTCCACCTGGCCCACCACTTCGGCGGGCTCGACAAGCTCGCGGGCAAGAAGATCGCCATGACCTGGGCCTACTCGCCCTCCTACGGCAAGCCTCTCTCGGTGCCCCAGGGCATCGTCGGCCTGGCCAGCCGCTTCGGTATGGAAGTCGCCCTCGCCTATCCCGAAGGCTACGATCTCATCCCCGAGGTGGTCGAACTTTCACGCCAGCAGGCCGAAGCCTCCGGCGGCCTCCTCACGGTCGGCCACTCGATGGACTCGGCCTTCGCCGGCGCCGACATCGTCTACCCCAAGAGCTGGGCGCCCTTCGACGTGATGAAGCAGCGCGTACCCCTCCTCCACGCGGGCGACCAAGCCGGCCTCAAGGATCTGGAGAAGCGCTGCCTGGCGAACAACGCCAAGTACAAGGACTGGGAGTGCACCGAGGAGAAGATGAAGCTGACCAAGGAAGGCAAGGCGCTCTACATGCACTGCCTGCCCGCCGACATCACGGACGTGTCCTGCGCGGCCGGCGAGGTCGCCGCCTCGGTCTTCGACCGCTACCGCGACGACACCTACCTCGAGGCCTCGTTCAAGCCCTACATCATCGCGGCGATGATCGTCCTCGGCAAGTTCAAGAATCCCGCCGAGCTGCTCAAAAACGCTGTGCAAAAGGGGACATCGCGGACGCTGGGGCTTTAGGCGCCTAAAGCCGCCCTCCCGCGATCCTCGGCGGAGGAAATGGAGTTCATTGCCGCCCCGGGATGGCGGGGGCGATCAGGGGGAGAGGGCCTTGTCGGGGGATTGCTGATAGCGCAGTTCGATGTCGTTCTGGTCGCCCGAGACCATGAGCGAATAGACACAGCGGTCGCCCAGCACGACGTAGTGGGAATAGTGGACCGGAATATCCAAAGGGTCGTAGATGATCTTGGTGATCGAGAAAAGGGGATCGCCGGGAACGCACTTCAGGTATTCCGCGTGTTCCGGGCCGGCGCGGATGACTCCCAGCGTCTTGTACGCCTTCGCGAAGATGATGCCGTATTTCTTCTGCATGATGGCGAAGGTGGAGACATTGTCGACGAGGAGTTCGCTCAGTCCGGGATACATCGCCTCGATAAAATAAGCGTCGTCGGGCAT
>JAJTBU010000124.1 GCA_021286735.1 bacterium | reverse complement strand
CTCGCGCTGCGGGGCGGCTTCGCCTTCCTCTATTCGGCCTCGGGATATCTCTTCCAGCTCCTGGGCGCGGCCAATCCCATTCCCGGCATGTTCTGGGGCCTGGGCATAGTGCCGCTCGCCTTCTCGGGGCTCTTCTTCGCGGTGCCCATCCTGCGCTCGCTCCGGGACAAACGCGAGAACGAGTCCGTCAAGTTCGAGAACCTGCGCCGCGTGGTCTACCGCCAGATCCTGGGCATACGGGGGATTTTCCGGCCCGAGAGCGTCGCCGTGCCCGTCGACGAGGCGCGGCCCGCCGATTCCGCCGCGACGGAGAAGATCGCGGCGCGGCTCGCGGCCTGGTCGCAGGCCGAACCCGAATCGGGCGGCTACGAGTTCGCCGAGCTCACGCGGACCCAGGACGAGGCTGAGCGCGTCAGGGCTTCCATCGATCCCGCCTCCTTCGCCCCCGGGCGCACCGTCTTCGATACCCAGTCATGAGCGTTTCGCGCAGCCCGCGGGGAAGGGGCATAGGCCTCGCCCTGCTCTCGGCGCTGGGCTTCTCCACGCTCGGCATCTTCGCAACGAACCTCTACGCCGCGGGATTCTCCGTGCCGCAGACCCTGGCGTGGCGCTTCGCGATCGCTTCGGCCTTCCTCTGGGCGACGATGGCCGTCCGCCGGATTTTCAGAGGCGCGACCTCGGCGCCGGAGGCGAAGGCGCCGCCGTCGGTCCGACCTTCCGACCGCCTGAGGAGGTTCGCGCTGCTTCTCCTCCTCGCGCTCTTCGGCTTCACCCCCCAGGCGGGCCTCTTCTTCCTGACGGTAAAGCTCCTGGCGCCCGGCATCACGAGCCTCCTCCTCTACCTTTATCCGGCCTTCGTCCTCCTGCTCGGCGCCGTCTTCATGCGCAGGAGACCGTCGCGGGGCCAGCTCGCCGCGCTGGTATTGAGTTTCCTCGGCTGCCTGGCCACCTTCTTCGCGCCGGGAGCCTATCCGCTCGGCGGCCTCCTACTGGGCGTGTTCGTGGCCCTGTGCTACGGGGCCTACCTCGTGGCGGGCGAGAAAATCCTTGCCGACTACGATCCTATTTTCGCCACCGCGGTGATAATGACCGTGGCCTGCGCCGTGTATTGGGGAATCGTCGCCGCGTCGGGGAGCGCCGTGCGGGTGCCGGGAAACCTCGCGGAGTGGGGCGGAGTCGCCTGCATCGCCCTGATCGCGACGGTCCTGCCCATCACGACCCTCTTCGCGGCGATCAAGCGGCTGGGCGCCGCCGACCTGTCCCTCGTGAGCACCATCGAGCCGGTCTGCACGGTGCTGCTCTCCGCCGCACTCCGGGGCGAGCGGCTGACGGCGAATCGGATCGCGGGGGGACTGCTGATCGTGGGGGGCGTCGTGGCGCTACAGCGCCTCGGGATGAGAGACCAGCGGCGGGGCGGCGGCGAATGAGCCCGCGCCGCCATTGTCGGCGGGCTTGGCGGGCCGCGCGCCGCTAGACGGCGATCGAGCCCAGCGGGGCGAGTTCGCCCTTGTCGAAGTCGGGCGGAACGATCGATGGCGCGCGCCAGTCCGGCGAGATGAGGATGCCCGCCTCCAGGCAGGCCGCGAAGATCCGGGCATGCTCCGATTCGGGGTAGGCCGGATAGAGCCAGGGACCCGAGCGCTTAAAAACACTGCCCAGATACGCATCCATCCGAGACCACTTCGCCTCGTCGAAGCTCGGGGCGAAGGCCAGGAAGTCGGCGAGGGAGCGGGCCGAGGCGGCGAGCTGCAGCGCGGCGGCCGGAGCCCCGCCGAAGCCGGAGAGCGCCTCGAGGTCCTCGGGCGTCTTGGCGAGCGCCGCGCCGACCGCGAAGGCGGGCGCCGCGGGCAGCCGCGCCAGTGCGAATCGGCCGCCCAAGGCGGCGCCCGCCTCGGCAGCGCCCGGAAGGTCGGTCCTGAAAGCCCGGTAGGGAAGCTCGACGGTGAGCCGGGCGCGGAAGGACGCTAGCGCGGCCGCGAGTCCCATACCGCCCGCGAGGTCGCGCTCGAAGGCTTCGTCCTTCCCCGCGAGGGAGAAGAGAGCCTCGGTTTCCGAAGCGAAGAATCGAACTCCCGCCCAGCCGGGAAGCCAGGCGAGGAGCGCCTTGCGGAGCCTCTCCTCCCAGAAGCCGGGAAGGGGAGAGGCGAGGCCGCGGTCGATGGATTCCTTGGCGACTCTCCCGGACGCGCCCTCCCTGCGGCCCATCACCGAGGCTCCGCCGTCGGCGTACAGGTCGACGATGCGCCGGCCGTCGGCGGCGTAGAGCCGCCTTCCCCGCGCCCGGGCTATGGCCGGGACCGTGGCGAGAAGCTTTTGCGACGCGGCTGAATCTAAGTCCATCATTCTTTGATCCTCTCGAGCTTGCGCGTGTATTTGGGGAAGAACTCGGCGATCTTTCCCGACTCGAACTGCACGATCACGAGGGGGCCCGAGTTCTCGGTCAGACTCACCTTGATGATCGCGCCCTGGCCGTATTCGTCGTGGTAGACCGTCTGGCCCTGCCTCCACTCCGAGCCTTGCGCGGAGGCGTTGTGCGCGCCGGCTCCCGGCCGCGCCGAGGTTTCCGCCATCGCCGGTCCCCTGGAGGCGCCGCCGTAGCTTCCGGCGAGGGGCCTGGAGCCGGCCGCCGCGGCGCCGCCATGGCCGGCGATGGCCCTGGCTCCCGGGAAGCTCCTGGGGAAATGGGCCTGAACGGGCCGGGACGCGCTCGCGCCGCTCTTCCAGAACTCGTAGCGCTCGGGATCCATCTCCGTGAGGAAGCGCGAGGGCGCCGTCTCGAAGAGGCGGCCGCGCATGCGCCGCCAGCGGCAGGCGGTGAGGTAGAGGCTGTCCTTGGCCCTGGTCAGGGCGACGTAGAAGAGGCGGCGCTGCTCCTCCAGGTCCTCGCCCTCCTCGTCGTCGCGGGGGAAGAGCCCCTGCTCGAGGCCGGTGACGATGACGAGGGGGAATTCGAGCCCCTTGGTGTTGTGCATGGTGATGAGGGTGACGGCGTCGCGGTTCTCCGCGTCCTCGCCCGCCTGGAAGCTCCGGTCCAGCTCGATGGTCTCGAGGAACTCGGCCAGGCCCTCGCGCAGGAGGGGGTAGAGGGCGGAGGCGTTGACGAGTTCCTCCATGTTGGCGAGCTTCTGGGTGCCGGCGATCTCGTCCTGGCCCCGATGGTAGCCCGCGAGCCCGCTCGCGGAGATGATCTTCTCCAAAAGGACGCCGAGCGAGGCCGGCCCCGAGTCGTTGGCCGCTCCGCCGTCCTTGCCCTTGCCCGCCGCCCGCCGCGCGGCTTTTCCGCCGTCGGCCAGGGAGTAGGGCCCCTCGGCGGCATCCGCGCCGCCGTCGTCGGCCGCCCGCGCGGCCGCGGGCGGGGAGGACCGGCCGAGCATCGCCGCGGCGCGGTCCATAACGCCCAGGAACTGCTCCAGCCCCGCCTTGCCTTTGCCGCGCATCGAGCCCGAACTTTCGCGGCAGGCATCGATCACCGACAGGCCGCCGCCGAGGGCCCGGTCGAGGATGAGGTCGACGCTCGAGTCGCCCAGGCCGCGGGCGGGCTTGTTCACCACGCGCCTGAAGGCGATCTCGTCGCGGGGGTTGAGGAGGAGGGCGCGGTAGGCGAGGACATCCTTGACCTCTTCGCGCTCGTAGAAGCGCAGGGCTCCGACGAGGCGGTAGGCGATCCCCTTGCGGGGGAAATCCTTCTCGAAAGCCAGGGATTGGGCGTTGGTCCGGTACAGGATGGCGATGTCGGAGAGGCTGCCGCCCTGTTTCTGGTGGGTCCTGACGATCCTGGCGCAGAACTCCACTTCCTGGTCCTGATCGTCCAGCAAGGCCAGCTGGGGCTTGGCGCCGCCGGGCTTGGTGGCTCGCAGGGTCTTCCCGAGGCGGCCCGAGTTGTGCGACACCACGTCGCCGGCGATGTCGAGTATCGTCTGGTAGGATCGGTAGTTGCGCTCGAGCTTGACGGTCTTCGTTCCTGGGAAGATCTTCGAGAACGAGAGGATGTTCCTGATCTCGGCCCCGCGGAACTTGTAGATCGACTGGTCGTCGTCGCCCACCACGCAGACGTAGGTGCCCGGTCCCGCGAGCCGCTGCAGGAGGAGGAACTGGGCCACGTTCGAGTCCTGGTATTCGTCGACGAGGATGACGCGGAACCGCTGCTTGGTCCGCGCGGCGATGGCCGCGTCCTCGCCGAGTATCTTCGTGGGCAGGCGTATGAGGTCGCCGAAGTCGACGTTGCCCGTCTCGCGCAGGCGCTTCTCGTAGAGGGCGTAGATGCGGCGGAAATCCTCGTCGCGTATCGAGGCGCTGAGGTCGGGCGAGTCCGGCTCGAGGTTGTAGTCCTTGGCCCTGGCGATGAGCGAGGCGTAGCGCTTGCAGTCCTGTTTCGAGATCTGCGGGAGGGCGGCGTGGAGCAGTTCCGTCGAGTCGTCGTCGTCGTAGATCACGAAATTCGAGTCCAGCCCGACGGCGGCCGCGTTGCGGCGCAGGAACCAGGCTCCGAAGGAGTGGAAGGTGCGGATCACGGCGCGCTCGCAGCGGGGCTCCAGCATGGCCGCCCTCTCGCGCATCTCGCGGGCCGCCTTGTTCGTGAAGGTGACGGCCAGGATGGATTCGGGCTGGAGGCCGCGCTCCTTGACGAGGTAGGCGATCTTTGTCGTGATCACCCTGGTCTTGCCGGTGCCGGCGCCGGCGAGGATGAGGAGGGGGGAGCCTTCGTGGAGCACGGCCTCGAGCTGCTCGGGGTTGAGGGAGGCGAGGTAGGGCGCGAGATGAGTCCCGCGGGCGGGCTGGCGTTCGCCGGCGAGCCTATCGTCGCTGGCCATCAGGCTTCGTTTCCGAGCGGCTCGGCCTCGAGATCGACCCCGTTTACGCCTACGACGCGGGCCTGGCAGATCGTTCCGGGCGCGAAGCGGCCCTTGACCACGGTGAGGCCGTCGACGTCGGGCGCCTGCATCCAGGCCCTGCCGAGCGTGAGGGCTTCGCCCTCGACGCCCTCCTCGGCCAGCACCTCGACGGTCCTCCCGATGAAGCGCTGCAGCCGCTCGCCGGTTATCGCCTCCTGGGCGGCCTCGATCGAAGCCTTGCGCCCCTCGGCGACCTTTTTGGCGACGCGCCCCTTCATGCCGTAGGCGGGGGTGTTCTCCTCGCGCGAATAGGTGAAGACGCCGAGCCAGTCGAGCTTGGCCTCGTCCTGGAAGCGGCGAAGGGTCTCGAAGTCCTCGTCCGTCTCGCCGGGGAAGCCGACGAGGAAGGTCGATCGGATCATGGCGTCGTCCAGCGAGGCGCGGATCTTCGCGATCAGGTCCAGGTAGACGCGCGGGGAGCCCTTCCTGTTCATGGCCTTGAGCACGCGCTCCGAGGCGTGCTGTAGGGGAAGGTCGAAATAGGGCAGGATGCGCCTGTCCTTCGCCATCACCTCGAGGATCCCCTCGGGGAAATGATCCGGATGGATGTAGAGGGTGCGGACCCTGAAGTCGCCCTCGAGGGCGGAGAGGGCGGCGAGGAGGTCTGCCAAGCCGGGCGCTCGGCCGCCGCCTTCCGCCAAGTCGCGCCCGTAGGCGCCCAGATCCTGCCCGATCAGGTTGATCTCGCGGATGCCGCGCCCTATCAGCGATCTGCACTCGTCGACGATGTCCTCGACGCCCCGCGAGCGCAGGCGTCCGCGGATCAGCGGTATCGCGCAGTAGGTGCAGCAGTTGTCGCAGCCCTCGGTCACCTTGACGTAGGTGGAGCCGGGGAAGTCGAAGAGGCGGCGGCGGCTGTAGTAGTTTCCGCCGATCGTGTCGGGCTGGGCAGGGACGATGGCCTCGCGGTCGCCCTCGAAGGTTTTCTGGGCCGCGTCCACCGCGAGGGAGAGATCGGCGTTGCCGAAGATACCGTCGGCCTCCGCCATGTCGCCCAAGAGGGCTTCCGGGTAGCGCTGGGCGAGGCAGCCCGCGAGGAGGACCTTCTTGCCGGGCCACCGCGACTTGATCGCGATGGTGGCCTCGATCGATTCGCGCTTCGCCGATTCGATGAACCCGCAGCTGTTGACGATGACGAGGTCGGCGGCCTCGGCCGAGGCCACGTATTCGTGGCCCGAGTCTTCGAGCCTGGCGGCGATCTCCTCGCCGTCCACCTGATTTTTGGCGCAGCCGTGCTGGTCGATATAGAATTTCATCGTGTTCCTTCTAGTCGAGATCGGAGGAGATGAGGGCCCAGGTGCCCTCGGCGTGGCCCCAGGCGATGCGCTTCACTGCGATCTCGCCGGGCGCGCCGAGTTCGAGGTCGGCGGTCTTTCCGCCCGCCGCCTGAAAGGTCATCTTGGCTGCCTGGGCGTTCGAAGCCCATACGGTGAGGCCGTTGCTCACGTTGATGGTCGCGGTCTCGCCCTTCGAGAAATATTTCTCCACCCATTCCTTGCGGTCGACCTCGTAGCGGAAAAGGCAGTTGCCCCTGAAGGAGACCTGTACCGCGAAAGGATAGGGGCCCCTGGAGGACTCGAGGATCACCGTCCGGCTTCGACTGGCCCGCGGAGGCCCCCGCCTGGGCCGAGTTCTCGGAAACCGTCACTTCGGCGCCGGCGCCGGCGGTTTCGGCGGGAGGCGCGAACTCGACCCGCAGCAGGGCGCCCGAGGCCGGCCTGTTCTTTTCGAAGTCGCCCAGCACGATGGAGGCATTGGGCGCTCCGTCCTTGTCGGAGTCGAGGGGGCCGGCTTGGCCGAGATTCAGGACAAGCGGGCCGAAGGGCGTTTCCAGACTGACCGCCTCGGCGATGGCCGCG
>JAJTBU010000123.1 GCA_021286735.1 bacterium | reverse complement strand
CCAGGGCGCTGGCGCCCTGACCTACCTGGACGGCACGCAGCCGGTCAAGAGCTGCGATCTGCACAAGGACAAGAGTCAGGAAGCCCAGGATCTCCTGCAGAAGATAACGGGATCATCCTCGTCGGGCCTGACCACGCCCATCCTTCCGGGCGGCGGCTCCACCAACCCCGACCTCGATCCGACGCTCAAGCTGGATTTGCCGTTCTGACCGATCGGCCGCGTCGCTGCACGGCGCCCATGACGAGGGAGGCGAACAGAACTGCCGCCCCCGTCATCGCCGCGAGGATCTTGATGAGCCTGTCGGGCAGGCCTGTCGACATTCCCGCGCGCAGGAGTTCCGTCTCCGCGGGCGCCGATTCCCGCACCGCGCCCGAAAGCCCAGAAAACACGACCATCTTCTCTCCCGGCCGCAGGTAGCCTATATCCCGCGCCTCCCGCACAAGCTTGTCGGGGTCCGAGGTGAGCCCCTGGCGCAGGTCGACGAGCCTGGCGTTCTCGGCCGACAGGGCCGCTATGCGCTCCTCCATCCGGACGATGCTCCCCTTGAGGTCCCGGAAAGCGAGGAGGCCGGCCTGCCCCGCGACGAAGGAGACGACGCAGTAGGCGATGATGCAGGCGCAGAGGGCGTTCGAGGACGCCTCGGCGAGCGACGACAATGCCCCGCCCCTTCGGACGCGGCCAGGAGTATGGCTCATTTCTCCATTTACGGCAGAAGAGACGAATCGCTTTAATCTTATTGACATGCCGCCCCCCCGGTTCTAGATTGTCTTGCGTAGCCTTCCTTTTCTGATATACTGGGCGTTGGGTGGGAGATCGATAAGTGGGACAGCAAAGAGACGCGCAAAAATCCTCTGCCAAAGCTCTTCGGGAAATCCTCGGCATCGAGGTGCCGGAGGACGACGGGGCTTTCTTGAGCCCCGAGGAGACCGACGCCATCCTCACCTCGCTCGAGGAGAAGGATCAGCTGATGCTGGGTGGCGCGGCGGCCGAAGAGGAAGGCGTCTTCATCTCGCCCGAAGAGCTCGAGCCCTCGAGCCCCAGCCCCGACATGGAGGACGACATCCCGGACGACGGCTCCAAAGCGGAGCGGCGCGCGAATCCGGAGGCCACCCGCTACGGCGAATCCGTGCAATCGGACCTGCTATCGCGAATCGCCGGCGAACTCCGCTCAATCAAGTCGGAAATCGGCTCGCTCCGGACCAGCTACGATGTGATGCTGACCAAGCCGGCGATCCAGGCGGGCGAAGCCGGCGAGCAAGCGGCCGCGCCCCCCGCTCCCGCGACGGAAGCGGCGCCCGAGGCCGCCTCCGGAGAGGCTCCCCCCGCCGCGGCGGCAGTCGCCCAGGGCAGCCCCGCGATGCCCGATGCCATGCTCGCCGACCTCAAGAAGCTGCTCGGCTACATGGACAGGCTCCTCGAGTCCCTTCCCGAGGACAAGATCGACGAGTTTGCCCGCTCCGAATACTTTGACTTGTATAGAAAAATATACGAATACTTCGATCTCGCCTGAGCGAAAGCTCCCTACGCCTCAGCGCACGAAGAATGTCGTTCCCGCGCCAAAGCCGTACTTGGCGCGGAGCCAGGCGTCCACCGTCCTCGCCTTCCGCTCGAACTCGTCGCCGAACTTCGCCATATAGGCGGCGTAGGGCTCCTTGAGCTCGGGGTGGTGCTCCATCACGCGCTCCGGCAGCGTCGTGCGGAAGTACTCGCCGGCGCCTTGGGGCGGCTGCTGGACGAGGTAGGCCTGCAGCTCGTTGGCCATGAGGTCGGCCGAGGTCGTGTCGTAGTTCATCCAGCCGAAATACAGGATCCAATACCACTTTTCCTCGCGCGACATGGCGTTCCAGAGCGAGGCGCAGAAATCGCGGTAAGCCGCGTCGGCAAAATAGACCGCGTGCGAGGATTCGTGAGTCAGGAAGGTATGGCGCAGGTAGGCCGGCGACTCGCGGGTGATCGAAATTATGGCGCCGTTCCGCGCCGCGTACTCCGCTCCCCGCTTCGCGAGGAGGCCCTGCGCGACGAGGAAATCCCTGAGCCGCAGCTCCTTGTCGTTCAGGGGGAAGCCGGACTTCGCCGCGAGCGAATAAAAGCGCGCCAAGTCCCCGGTCTTGTAGTCGTGGGCATTCCAGCCGTGCAGCGAGGCGATTTCCCCGTCGGGGGCCAGCCTTCCGACGAATCCCTTCTTCTCCACGAAGAAGGCAAGGCGCTTCAGGTAGGTGTCCTGCACGTCGTAATCGCGGAAATCGAACATGATGACGTCGGGAAGGAGATCCCAGCGGTACCAGAGGTAATCCTGGCCTTCGGCGAGGGGCGGCTCAAGGAGGAGGACGCCCGGATCGACGCGCGAGGCGGTTCCCTCGGGCAAAGCCTCCGTGAAGATGGCGTCGGCGGACAGGCCGGCCGGCACCGTGACGGCGAGGCGATCGAGGGTTCCCCGCCCCTCGAGGACGGAGGCGGGCAAGATGGTTTCCTTGCGCGCGCTGGCGCAGCGCACGAGGACCTTTTCCCTGGCCTCGATCGTCAGGTTGGCGTCGGAGCGCTCGGCGTAGCGCAGCGCGAGGGAGGGCGCGCCGGCGGCCTGGCCCTTCGCCCCCTGAGAAAGGGCGCCGAAGGGGCGCTCGATGATCCAGCGGGTGGCGCCCGATCCGGCGCGCTCAGCCGAAATGCCGTCGGAGACGCGAAAACCGTCAGCCATGCGCTCAAAGCCGCGGAAGGCGGGCGCGACGGCGATGGACTTGAGTTCGGCGAGGACGGCCGTGTCCTTGGAGTCGGGCCAGTCGCCCGCCAGGGGTGCCAGGGAAATGCGGCGCCGCCCGCCGGAGGCGTGAGATAGAAGACGGTTCGCCCGGGCCGGGCCGCGAAGCGCGCCTCCGAGCCGCCCTCCCGCGTCCCCGGCGAGACCGAGAAGGCGATCGCGAGCCCCTCGCGCCGCACATCGACCTCCACCGCGATCATGGAGGCGGCGCCGATCCACGCCTGCTTGGCGAGGATGAACGCGTTCGAGGGGGTGGCGGCGGAGAGGAGATTCTCCTTTCCCTTCGGAAATCCTCCGGCCTGGGAAAAAGCGAGGTTCGCTCCATCGCCCGATTTCCATCGAAAGGAGGCCACGTCCCGGGACGAGCAGGAGGCTAGCGCGGCGGCGAGGAGGGCGGCGGCCGCCAGGAGGAAAAGCCCGCGTCTGCGGGCGGCCGGGGTGGATCTGTGCATGTCGGAACGGTCTCCGGTCAGCAGAGCGCCAGCACCGCGCCCGCGAGTCTCCGCGCGATCTCGAAACGGTTCGCGGCGGGCAGCTCCCTGTCCTTTTGGAGGATGGCGTCCCATGCGGGCCAAAAGCCCTCCGGCATCCTCGGCAAGGCCCTCAGATGCTCCTCGATATCGCGGTGCGAGGGCTCGAAGCGGCGATTCAGCATGAAGACGGCCGCCGCCGCGTAGCGAACGAAGCCGCTCTCCGAGATGAGGAGGAAAAACTTGTCATCGGAGAAGGAGGCGGCGCCCATGTCGGAGAGGTAATGCTCCATTTTGTTGCTGAAGCTGTCCGCGAGGGCCTCCCAGGCCGTGTCGGGGAAGGCCTGGAGGCGTTCGCGTATCGCGCCGATCCAGCCCGAGGCGTCGTGGATCACCTTGTTGTTGAGCAGGCGGTAGAGAGGATAAGTGCCGGAGTTCTTGAGCAGCTTGAGGTGCTGGATCGGACTCTCGACCAGCTTGTTCATGGCGGCCGTATCCTTGTATTCGATCCGGACCGGCATTTCCCTGAGGAAGAAGCGGTCCTTGGTGCGGCCCGCGGCGGTTTCGAAATCGCCGGGATCGCCGAAGGCGGCCGCGCGCTTTTCCGGCGCCGGCACGGGTCCGTCGCAGTAGACATCGATCACGAGGGCGAAATAAGGATCGTAGGCGTAGATCTCGGACCGGGGATCGACGGTAATGCATTCGACGTTGCTCCACCCGGAAATCGTCTCCCTGAGGAAATTGGTCAGCGCTTCAACCTTCTGTTCCATAGTCGTCCACCTTTACCTTCGTTACCTCGGATAGTACCATGAAACGCCGCGACATACCATCGCGGAGAAGGTGAGGGATGAAGCTTTTTTCGATCGCCCTGGTCCCCGAAGGCAACATCGTCGCGCAGGTGCGGACGGTGCGCGCCGCCGCGTTCAAGGCCGGAGACGGGGCCGGGTCCTCGGCCCTCCCCGAGGGCATCTACCTGGGCTTCTACGAGGCGGGCGCCGCGGCTGGCGGCGAGGCGGGTGAGAAAGCGCTGGTCCGCTCCTTCAGGAGGAATGCCGGCGCCCTGCTCGAGGGATTGCCGCCGGCCCTCGCCTTCTCGACGCTCGTCAGGGCGGGCGGCAAATGGTACCTGAATCCGGAACCGCCCCTATCCCCCGCCCTCGCCGAGGCGGCTGACGGCCTCGCGGGAGAAGCGGGCTTCCACCGCGCCCCCGCCGCCCCGCTCGCGCCTCTCGCGGGCTTTTTCGCGTCAAACGATGTTACGCCGCCGACCTTCGGCGCATTTTCCTTTCGGCACCTCGACGCCGTGCTCTATCGGATGGAATGCGCCGACGACGGTAACTTCGACGCGCTCTGGTGGCGATGCCTGGCGCGGGCGCCGCGGCATGTGGGCCCGCGACGGAAAACCGGAGGGCCACCCGCCACGGGGCAAGCCGGCCCCGTGGTGAACAAGGGCGGTTCCGTGATATAGTGGCGCGGGTGCCCTGCCCTAACCGGCCTCGAGCGGCCGACATGCTCTGTTGTTTTCGTGGAGGAACGATGAAACGAACCTTGGTCGCCTTCGGGGCGCTCATCCTGCTCGCCGGCCTGCCCCTCTTCGCCCAGGCGCAGGAGGATTCCGGCCTTGATTACTTCGGGGGCCTGCACAAAAAGGGCAGCCAGATAATCTCGCTCACCACGGGCGCCGAGATTCCCCTCTTCATCCTCCCGGCGGACGCCCAGGCCACCGAGTCCACTCCCCTCGGCATCGGCGCCTCCTTCAGCCTCAACTACCAGTACTTTATCGCCAACCGGCTGACGATCGGCGGCTCGCTCTGCGGCGCCTTCAACACGACCGTCGGCGGCCGCACCCTCTTCATCGCCCCGGTGAGCGCGAAACTCGCCTATTGGTGGGGCAGGCAGCCCATAGAGTACAGCGCCAGCCTCGACCTCGGCGCCAGCGTGCTGCGCCTGTCCGGCAACGGCATGATTACGCCCTTCGCCAAGCTCGGCGGCGGCGCCTTCTACCAGCTGAGCGAGGCCTGGAGCCTCGGCGCGATGGTCTACGGCTGGCTCATCCCGGAACTTCACTTCGGAACCTATGCGGATCTCACGCGCTACGGCACCTTCCTCGAGATATCGCTCGGCGCCGTATATCATTTCTAGGAGCGCAGCACATGAAGCTTAACCGACATGCGATCGCCGCCCTCGCCCTGCTCGCGGCCGCCGCCGCGCTGACCCTCGCGGGATGCGACAACACCTACGGGGTGTTCCACGAAATCCAGACCGAAAAGGCCCAAGTCGGCACCGACCAGTTCAAGAACGCCACCGTCAAGGCGCTGGGCGAGGACGACGCCAATTACTTCGCCGTCATGGCCAAGGTGTTCTACAGGGCGAAGGCGGGCGGCACCTGGACCGTCCTTCCGGTCGGGACCGCGCAGGACACCGCCTACTATTGCGCGGGCTTCGCTTTTGACAGTTCGAACGCGATCTACGTCGCCGCGGCTGACTCCGCGAGCGCGACAGCGCTCAAGGGCATTTTCACGCGGAGCAGTTCGGCGTCGGGCTGGACGCGGATGGACTCGGGCGAGTTCGCGGGGAAGAAAGTGGACGCCCTCTATTACGTCAAGGACACCCTCTTCGTCGAAGCCCACACCGATGCGGAGAGTGGCTCCGCCTACTATCTCTATTACTGGACGGGAGCGGCCTTCGCGGGCGCGGGGCTTTCGAGCCTCAGCCTCCCCATACAGGGCATGGCCTACGGTGGCTCGAAATATTTCGCGATGACGAACAGCGTGATCTACGCGAGCGCCTCGAACAACGGCTTCTCCGCATCGGCCACAAGCACCCCTGGATCGGGCGAGGTGCTGTGCGGCCTGGCCTCTGACCATTCAGGCAATGTCCTCGCGACGACTGCGGGCGGCGGGCTCTACACCTGGAACGGCGCGGCTTGGAGTTCCGCCACGGTGAAATCCGGCATCAAGCTCGGCGCCCTGGCCGAAGTGCCAAAGGTTCCCGCGGGCGCCAGCTACAGCCTCCTCATCTCCAAGCACGACTCGACCTACGGCTACTACGAGTATGATATCGGCGCGTCCGCCCCGCGTCTCGGGAGCGCCTCCGACGCGGTCTTCGTGCCGACCTCCTCCAACTACACCACCGCGATCTATGAGAAGCCGGTGCAGGCTGTATACTATTCCGCATCCATGAAAACGATATTGATCGCGCTCGCCGCCCAGGGCACCGACGGCTACGCCCTCTATTCGAACGCCTACTCCACCTCGTGGGGTGGCTGGACCGCGGAATAGGAATGGCCAGGGAGAGCGACAACCCGCTGTTCGCCGCCCCGCCCAGGGGAGGCGAAGGCCCTCGCGGAGGCTCTTTCAGCTCGCGCGAGCCCCTGGCCTCGCGCATGAGGCCCCGGACCCTCGACGAGTTCATCGGGCAGGAGCATATCGTCGGGCCGGGGCGGCTCCTGAGGCGCGCCATCCAGAAGGACCAGCTCTCCTCCATCCTCCTGTCGGGCCCGCCGGGCACGGGGAAGACGACCCTGGCCCGCATCATCGCCA
>JAJTBU010000122.1 GCA_021286735.1 bacterium | reverse complement strand
GACTTCGCGCACTTCGGGGTGGGCGGCCAGGTACTCGCGCGCCTTTTCCTGCTCGGCCTCGTCCATGAATCCCCTCTCGGTAGGAAGGAGGGAGCGCCGGAAACAGTGCCTGCAGTAGATGGGGCATTCCCCCGTCGTTCTGAGGAGGATGCGGGACCGATACTGGTGCACGAGTCTGGGCAGGGGCGAGTGGATCTTTTCGTTCAGCGGGTCGGACAGCTCGAACGGCGCGCGCTCCAGCTCGGCGGGCGAGGGCAGGGCTTGGGCCAGGATGGGGTCCAGGGGCACCCCGCGGCCATTCCTGCGGCAAGTGCGGTAGTCTTCCCCGGCGAGCCCGAGCCAATAGCCTGTCGCCGCGAAGGGCAGGGCCGCGGCGGCCTCGAGCCTCGCGAGGAGAGCCTGGTCTTCCTTCGCGGGCAGCGCGGTGGTCCTTAGCCGCATCGCTTCGCGCCAATCGTGGTTCATGGCCTTACGCTATAACCTTTCGGCGCCCCTGTGCAACACCTCCCGGCGGTGGTGTTCCGCCCCCGCGCTCGATGGTAAAATCGAAGCTTACAGGGCGCGGAGCCTTGTCCAAGGAGCGACTATGCCTTCCTACAGGAATCTCGTCTTCAAAGGCGGCGGCGTGCGCGGCATCGCCTACGTCGGCGCCCTCAAATATCTCTATGAAAATGGGCTCACTCGATCGCTGGAGCGGGTGGCCGGAACTTCGGCGGGCGCCATCACCGCCCTTGTCCTGGCGCTCAATCCCGAGGGCTTTCCCGAGATAAAGCGCATCGCGGACAGCCTCGATTACCGGAAGGTTCCCTCGGAGGGCGAGCGGAACGAACAGGCCGGGCAGGGCGAAGGCGGCTCGACCCTCGCGCGCGCCGCCCAGCTCTGGCAGAAGTCCCAGTCCCTCGGCATCGTCAAGAACATGCAGTGCACGCTCCGCCTCGTCCAGGACAAGGGCTGGTATTCGAGCGACTACTTCTACAACTGGCTCAGGGAAGTGATCGCCGCGCGCTTCGCCGTCGATAAGAAGGTCTACACCTTCGCGGATTTCGCCGATCCCTCGCTCCACAAGGGCGGACGGCCCTTCTTCGACCTCTACGTCACCGGAACCGACATCTCGAACCGGACGAGCAGGCTCTTCTCCGCCGAGACGACGCCGGACATGGAAGTCGCCCTCGCGGTGCGCATTTCGATGTCCATTCCCCTCTTTTTCGAGGCGGTTCCCTACCAGTATCCCGGGACGCCCCACCCCCAGGTCTACGCCGACGGCGGCGTCATGTGGAACTATCCCCTGAGCGTCTTCGACGACCAGAAATACTGCAGGCACCTGGATCGCGGCATGAATCCCGAGACGCTCGGCCTCTTCCTCTACTCGTCGCCGGAGGCGACCGAGTACAAGGAGGTCAAAGGGATGGTCGACTATGTCGGCGCCCTCTTCGAAAGCCTCCTCCTGGTGCAGGAGAGGCTCGTGCTCTACGGCGAGAAGAACAAGGGCAGGACCATCTTCATCAGCGACGAGGGCATCCCCTCCACCGACTTCGACCTCGCCCCCGGCGACAAGAAGTACGCCAAGCTCTTCGATTCGGGCTACCGCGCGGCGGCCGAATTCTTCGACCACAACGCCAACTGGGACCTCATGCTCAACCGCCTGCAGAAGCGCTTCGGCTGGAAGGGCGCCCAGGACTAGCGCCGCGGATTCCGCCTTGAGAGAAATGGAAAAATATGCAATACTGATTGGGCGCCTGAACCCGGGCGCTATGGAGAAGACGACATCATGAAAGAAAGGCTCGAGCGCCTCAAGGTAGTGAAAACCCTCATCAAGGCGCATCGCATAGACTCGCAGGAAACCCTGCTCCAGCTTCTCTCCGAATCAGGCTACACCGTCACCCAGGCGACCCTCTCGCGGGACCTCAAGTACCTAAAGGTCGGCAAGGTGGCCGACGGCCACTCGGGCTATTACTATACGGTGCCCTCGGACGAGGAGCGCAAGGAATCGGAAAAGCATTATATCCAGGACTTCCTGCGGGGATATGTCTCCGTGGACTGGAACGAGGGGCTCGTCGTGGTGCGCACCTTCTCGGGCCACTCCGACACCGTGGCCATGGCCATCGACAACATGGGCATGGACGACGTGCTCGGAACGATCTCGGGCCGCGACAACGTGGTCTTCATCGCGCTCAAGCGCGGCGCCTCGGGCGAGGACTTCGTCAAGGCGCTGAAGTCTAAGATTCCCGACTTCGATCCGGAGTGAGGCCGCCCGGCCTTCGGGCCATGGCCTGCTCCTCGGCGAGATGCTCGAGAAGATAGTCCACCTTCCATTCCCTGCTCGTGGGCGTCGTCACGGCGAAGGCCGGGACGGGCGCTCCGAGGCCCAGGGCCTTGACCGCCCTCATTATGGCGATCGCCTCCTCATCCTTGAAACCATGCAGGATCACTGCCTTGAATTCGCTTGACATGGGATAAATATACCCTGCGGGCCGCCCTGCGGGAAAGCCGCGGCCCGCGAATCCCCGGCGGGGCGAGGCTCTCCCGGAATCCGCGCATTGCCGAACGCCTCGGCGCCTGCTTATCTTATGATCAGGAACAATCAAATGAACTACGAAAAATTCACGCTCAAGGCGCAGGAAGCCGTTCGGGACGCTTCCGCGCTCGCGCAGACCCACGACAACCCGAACGTCGAGCCGGAGCACCTCCTCTACGCCCTCCTCACGCAGGACGAGGGCGTCGCTCCCGCCATTTTCGACCGCGTCGGCGCCGACAAGGCGGCGATTGAAAAGGGCGCGGAAGCCCTCGTCGCAAAGCTGCCCAAGGCCTACGGCGAGGCCGCCCAGCTCTACCTCTCGCCGGCCGCCTCCAAGGCTCTGGCCAAGGCCGAGTCCGAAGCCGCCGCCCTCAAGGACGAATTTGTCGCCGCCGAGCACATCCTCCTCGGCATCATGGCGGGGGAGGGCGCCGCCGCGGCCCTGCTCAAGGCCCAGGGCGTCACCAAGGACCGCGTCCTCTCGGCCCTCGTCGCCGTGCGCGGCAACCGCCGGGTGACCGACCAGGAGGCCGAGGAGAAGTACCGCGTCCTCGAGCGCTACTGCCGCGACCTCACCGCCCTCGCGCGCGCCGACAAGCTCGACCCCGTGATCGGGCGCGACGAGGAGATCAGGCGCGTCATGCAGGTGCTCTCGCGCCGCACCAAGAACAACCCCGTCATCATCGGCGAGCCCGGCGTCGGCAAGACCGCAATCGTCGAGGGCCTGGCCCGGCGCATCGTCTCCGGCGACGTGCCCGACAGCCTCCGCGACAAGAAGCTCCTCGCCCTGGACCTGGGCTCCCTCGTCGCCGGCGCAAAGTTCCGCGGCGAGTTCGAGGAGCGCCTCAAGGCCGTGATCGAGGAGATCCAGAAATCCGAAGGCCAGATCATCCTCTTCATCGACGAACTCCACACTCTCGTGGGCGCCGGCGCGGCCGAGGGCGCGATGGACGCATCCAACCTCCTCAAGCCGGCCCTGGCGCGCGGCGAGCTGCGGGCTATCGGCGCCACCACGCTGGACGAGTACCGCAAGCACATAGAGAAGGACGCCGCCCTCGAGCGGCGCTTCCAGCCCGTCTACTGCGCCGCCCCAAACGTGGAGTCGACCATCGCCATCCTGCGCGGCCTTAAGGAGCGCTACGAGGTGCACCACGGCGTGCGCATCAGGGACGACGCCCTCATCGCCGCGGCCACCCTCTCCGACCGCTACATCACGAGCCGCTTTTTGCCCGACAAGGCCATCGACCTCGTGGACGAGGCCGCGAGCCGCCTCAAGATGGAGATCGAGAGCCAGCCCACCGAGCTGGACGTGATCGAGCGCAAGCTCACCCAGCTCGCTATGGAGGCCCAGGCCCTCAAGAAGGAGACTGACCAGGCCTCGATCGAGCGCAGGGCCAAGCTCGATCGCGAGATAGCCGAGCTGACCGAGAAGCGCGACGCCATGCGCCTGCGCTGGGACGGCGAGAAGAAGAAGATCGCCGACATCCGCGGCATGAAGCAGGAAATCGAAAGCCTGAAGCTCGAAGCCGACAGGAAGGTGCGCGAGGGCGACCTCGCGGCGGCCTCCGAGATAAAGTACGGGCGTCTCCTCGAGGCGCAGAAGAAGCTCGACGTCCTCGACGCCGACATGAAGTCGGGCTCCGAGGATCGCCGCCTCCTGCGCGAGGAGGTTTCCGAGGAGGACATCGCCCGCGTGGTGTCGGCCTGGACGGGCATCCCCGTCTCCAAGATGCTCTCGGCGGAGTCGCAGAAATACGTGGACCTCGAGCAGAAGCTGCGCCAGCGGGTGATCGGCCAGGACGAGGCCTTGAAGGCGGTGGCCGACGCCATCCGCCGCAACAGGGCGGGCCTCTCGGACCCGCGCAGGCCCCTGGGCTCCTTCCTCTTCCTCGGCCCCACCGGCGTCGGCAAGACCGAGCTGGCCAAAGCCCTGGCGGAGTTCCTCTTCAACGACGAGAAGGCCCTCACGCGCATCGACATGAGCGAGTACATGGAGAAGCACGCCGTGTCCAGGCTGATCGGCGCCCCCCCCGGCTACGTCGGCTACGAGGAGGGCGGCCAGCTCACGGAGGCCGTGCGCAGGCGGCCCTACTCGGTCGTCCTCTTCGACGAGGTCGAGAAGGCCCACCCCGAGGTCTTCAACGTCCTCCTCCAGACCCTGGACGACGGCAGGCTCACCGACGGGCAGGGCCGGGTGGTGGATTTCCGCAACACCATCATCATCATGACGAGCAACCTGGGTTCGGACCTCATCCTCGACGCCGAGGACATGGCGGAGATTCGGAAGGACATCAACGCCCTCCTCAAGACCCAGTTCAAGCCCGAATTCCTCAACCGCATCGACGAGATCGTCCTCTTCGAGCGGCTCTCCGAGGCGATGATCCGTTCCATCGCGGACTTGAGGCTCGCCGAGCTGATCTCCCGGCTGGCTGAGCGTTCGATCGCGGTGGCGATAACGCCCGAGGCGAGGGACCTGATCGCCGCCGAGGGCTACGACCGGCGCTTCGGCGCGAGGCCTCTGAAGCGCGCCATCCAGTCCATGCTGGAGAATCCCCTCGCCAAGGCCATCCTGTCGGGCCAGGTGGGGGAGGGCGACGCCGTGACGGTGAAGGCCGACGGCGGCGCGCTCTCATTCTCGACGGTCCGCGCGGCCGCTGGCGAAGCCTCCCGTGCCTGAGCGCGGCGCGGGCGGCGCGCCGGAGCCCCAGGCGGCCTCGCCAGTCCGATCGGGCGTCTTCACCGACACGCACGCCCACCTCGCCCTCGTCGAGGAGAGGCTGGGCCGGGTCGTCGTCGAGGCCGTGCTGGAGCGCTATGCCGAGGCGGGGGCCGCGGCGGAGGGCGGGCGAAGCGGCGCGGGGGCCGTTTCGGCGCCCTTCATCGTCGACATCGGGGTGAATCCCGGCGACCTCGCCCCGCGCCTTGCCGGATTCGGCGCCTATCCCTTCCTGCGCTTCGCCGCCGGCCTCTGGCCCGGGCGGGAATCGCTCGGGGATCCCGAGGCGGCCCTGGCGGCCCTCGCCGCCGACCTCGCCTCGCCGCGCTGCGCGGCCCTGGGCGAGTGCGGGCTCGACTACCACCACATGGAGGCGTCCGAGCGCGCTCAGATCGAACTCTTCGAGGCCCAGGCGGCGATGGCGGCCCAGGCGGGGCTACCCCTCCTCGTCCATTCGCGAGAGGCCTTCGCCGATACCCTCGCGGTGGCCGGCGGCGTCGCGGGGAAGATTCCCGTTGTCATCCACTGCTTCGGGTACGGCGCGCGCGAGGCGGCGGCTTTCCTCGAATGCGGCTGCCATCTATCGTTCGCGGGGAACCTCACCTACAGGAAATCGGATGGTCTGCGGGAAGCGCTCGCCGCCGCGCCGTCGGACAGGATCCTCTTCGAGACTGATTCGCCCTACATGAATCCCATGCCGCATCGCGGAAAGCCTTCGACTTCCCTCGATCTGGCGAGGACGATGGCCGCGGCCGCCGAAATCAGGGGCGTGGCGCTCGAGGAATTAGCGGCGGCCGCCCAGGCCAACGCGATCAGAATATTTTCGGGAAAAAAGTCTTGAACCGGAGCTGAACGGCCGTCGTGGCCGGAACTTCGCGCCCCGAGGCGAGGCGCCGCGCCGACGCTGCGGCAGCCCCGGCCAGTCCGGCCTCGTCGCCCACGACCGCGGCGCGGTAGAGCCGGGCGTCGGGCGAACGCTCGCCCCAGGAACTCGCGTCGGCCAGCACTTCGATACCCTTCGCCTTCTTGGCCGCCTCGTCCGCGATCGCCGCATTGTCGATCGCCAGGACGAGGACCCCGACCGCGGGACGCGCCGGAGCGGGCGGCGCCGCGGACTGCGGAGCCGTTGGTGGCAACGTTGCAGCGGGTGCTGGCGTAGCCGCTGGTGGCAGCGTGGCGGCGGGTGGCGGCGCCCCCGCTTCGCCCATGAGCTCGGCGACCGCGGCCCTGGCGGCCCCCGTCGGGTCCACGGCGCTTCGCGCATCGAGGGTGACGACGGCTGGGGTCTGGCCGCAGGCCGCCGTGAAGGCCGCCGAGAAGGCGGCAAGGGTCTCGCTTCCGCGCATGAAGTTTTCCTGAAAAACGATGCCGCAGGCCGGGCGCGTCCCGTCTTTTGCGGGTAGTTTTTTGATTGCGGCGGCCGCCCGGCGCCCCATCGCGGCGTACGCCTCCCGGAAGTCGTAGCGAACCTCGTGGACAATCCCCCCGGAAAGGCCGAAGCCCGAAGCGAAAGGCACGACGAGGGGCGGCGTCGCCGCGCCCGCCTCGCCGGCCGCGGCGATGAGCCTCTCGGCCGCCAGGGGGCTCGCGATTATCGCCCTCGCGGCGGTCGCCCCGGCCGCGGCCGGCGGCTCT
>JAJTBU010000121.1 GCA_021286735.1 bacterium | reverse complement strand
AGTAGGAGACGCCCCTGCCGCCGAGGATGTCCTCGCCGGGAACGCCCAGGTGCCGGTGTTTGGCGCCCGTGGCCACGATCACCGCCTCGGCGGCGAAGCTATCCTCCCCCGCCTTCACGACGAAGCGGGAGCCCTCTTTCTCGACGGTCTCCACCGAGGCCGAGACGAACTCGGCGCCGAAGCGCTCGGCCTGGATCCTCATGTTCTCGGCCAGGTCGTAGCCGGAGACGGGCTCCAGGATGCCGGGATAGTTCTCGAGCTGATCGATGAGGAGGGACTGCCCTCCGGCGGCCATTTCCTCGACCACGATCGTCTTGAGATTGGCGCGGGCGCCGTACTGGGCGGCCGCCAGGCCGGCAGGCCCGGCGCCGATGATCAGAAGCTCACAGCTGTATTCCATAGAGAAAGACTCCTTGCAGTGATTGGTGTCAGGCCGGGGGCATGACGAGCCGCATCGTCGTGCCAGGCCCCGCCGGTTCTTCGATATGCCCGCCGAGCTGCCGGGCCAGCGCCTCGGCGATCTCGGTTCCGGTGCCCGCCCGCGTCCGCGCCTCCGCCGGCGGGACGGTACCGTTGTCGAAAACGGTCAAAATCTCGCGGTCGGACAGGGCCTCCCAGGAAATGACGATCCTGGCCTCCCCGCCGGCGGGGAAATCATGCCGGTAAGCCGCCGCGACGAACTCGCTGGCGATCATCGCCATGAAGGAAAGCTTGTCCGCCTCGCGGAAGCCCTCGGCCGCCTCGACGGCGAGCGTAACGGGAAAGCCCACGCGGCCGTGGGACTGCGCCATCAGCCGGGCGAAGCGCTCGAAGTAGTCGCGCACCTGGGCGCCGCGCGTGTCCTCGGCCTGGTAGAGCGCCTCGTAGACCAGGGAGATGGACTTGATCTGGGCGATCAGCTCGGCCAAGGATCTCCGGGCCTTTTCCTCGGCGATATCCATCTCGCGCAGATGCGCGAGGCTCGTGATGACCTGGAGATTGTCGCGGACGCGATGGTGGATTTCCTTGAGCTGGATCTCCTTGCTCGCCAGATTCTCCTCCAGGCTTTTCCGATAGAGATGGGCCGCCGTTATATCGTGGATCACCCCGATGGTCACGGGCCCCTCGGTCTTGAACATGACGCGGAGCACAGGGTCGACTATGGGCTCGCCGTAGGCGTTCACCGAGCAGTAGATCACCTGGCCCGTCGCGCCGTGGATGAGGCGGACCTCGAGTTCGCGGGTCATGCGCTGGCCGGAGCGGCGCTCGTCGAAGAGCTTGGGCGGCGTTTCCGGAAAATGGTCCTGGGCCCGGATGCGCGCGACCACGACCTCGCGCGACACGCGGGGCCGATCCTCCTCGTGGATCAGGGCGAAAAAGTGCCGCCCAATGAGGGTTTCCGGGTCGTAGCCGATGGAGCGCGCCGCGTCGTTCAAATAGAGGAACCTGCCCGCCCCGTCGAGCACGTAGACGATATCAGGCAGGGCTTTTATCAGGTTCCTGAAGCTCTCGCCCGTCGGCGCCGGATTCAGCGCGCCGCGGTTTTTTTCCATTTCCATCGCCATGAATAGTACGTGTCCGCAAAGCCGACCGTCAAGCGTCCGGGCTGTTCCCCGCTTGAGCTTTCCGCTATAGTTGGGCGATGCGCTTCAGCTACCATACCCACACGCGATACTGCGACGGCAAGGCCACGGCGGCCGAGATGGCGGCGGCGGCCGCCGCCGCCGGCTACTCCTACCTCGGCTTCACCTCGCACGCGCCCCTTCCCTTCCGAACCTCCTGGAACATGGCCTGGGAGGACCTGGGCGCCTACGCCTCGGAGGTGAGGGCCGCGGCGGCCGCCTGGCGGGGGCGCGGGCTCACCGTATTCCTGGGCCTCGAGATCGACTACATCGCCGCTTCCGCCGCGGGGGCGGCGCCCGTCGCCTGGCCCGGCGCCGCCGCCTACGACCGCATCGCGCCCGACTTCAGGCTCGGCTCGGTCCACTTCATCACCGGCATGGCCGACGACGAGTTCACCGTGGACGAGCCCGCCGGCGACTTCGAGCGGCACGTGGCCGGCCTTGGCGGCGATGCGAAAGCCGTCTGGGCGCAGTACTACCGCAACCTCTCCGCCATGGTCGACCGCGGCGGCTTCGACATCCTGGGGCACTTCGACCTGGTCAAGAAGAACAACGCGGGCAGCCGCTGGTTCGACGAGAGCGGCGCCGACTACCTGGCCGCCGCCTTCGAGGCGGTGGATTTCGCGGCGGAGCGGGACTGCATCGCCGAGATCAATCCGGGCGGCATCGCCCGCGGCAAGATCGCCGAAGTCTATCCTTCGGCGCCCATCCTGCGGCGCATGAGGGAAGCCGGACTGCGACTGACCCTGGGCGACGACGCCCACGCGCCCGAGCATCTCGGCGCCTACCAGGGCGCGGCGATCGCCGCCGCCGCGGCGGCCGGCTACAGGAGCCTCTGGTACATGGACGCACCGGGATCGTGGAAGGAAATAGGCATCGACGAGCTTTAGCGCGACATAAAAAAAACGGGGCAGCCCGCGCCGCCCCGCTCTTCCTGAAACCGGGCCGCCTTGGAGGCCCAGCCCGGACAGGCTAGCGGTTGCGCCGCTCCTCGCCCTTCTGGCAGTCTATGCAGAGCACGGCGTAGGGAATCGCCGAAAGTCGTTCCTGGGGAATTTTCTTGCCGCAGGCCATGCAGAGGCCGTAGCGCCCCTGGCTGATGCGCGTGAGCGCCGCGTCGATGGCTTTGAGCCGTTTGATGTCCTGGGAGCCGAGGGCCTCGATCATCTTCCTGTCGATATCGTCCGAGGCTACGTCGGCGACGTCCTTGGGATCCATCTCGGCGACGATGGCGCGGAATTCCTCGTTCGTGGCGGCCAAGGCTTCTAGGATCTCCCGTTTCTGGGAGACGAGCAGTTCCTGCATCTGTTCGGTAAAAGTCTTTTCCATGCGAGCTCCCCTGAACGAGGCGCTTTCAGGCGCCGGTTCAAGTTAATGTGGATGCGCACAATGCACCATCCAGTGCGAAATGTCAAGCCGCGGATCGGGCAGGGCCCTCCGCGTGTTGACATTCGTCTCGGCGGTACATACTATTTCATATATTTCCTGGGCGCAAGTACCAATCAGCAATTGCCAGCCCAACAACGCAAGGAGTCGACGTGGCGAAAGAAGAAGCCATAGAGGTGGAGGGAATCGTCCGCGAAGCCCTTCCGAACACAATGTTCAGAGTGGAGCTGCCGAACGGCCATATTATCCTCGCCCACCTTTCGGGCAAAATGAGAAAACACTATATCCGCATCGTACCGGGCGACAAAGTCCGCGTAGGCCTCTCGCCTTACGACCTCTCCCGAGGCAGGATCATCTACCGCGAGAAATAATCCCGCTTTCTGATTCTCACCCACGTGGCCCCCCGACCTCCCTGATCCCGGTCGGCGGGCCCGAAACTTCCCGCGAGGCTGTTGGATTCCAGCGCCTTCCTCGCCACCTCGGCCATCACAGGCCCTCCCGTGGAGTGAAGTCCCTTTCCATGGACGATCAGCACCTTCTCCAGCCCCGAGCGGCTCGACGAGAACAGGAACTCGGCGATGAGGCGATCCGCCTCGGCCGCGGTCTTGCCGTGGAGGTCGAGGACGGCCTGGGGGCGCATGCGGCGCAGGCGCTCGGCCTCGTCGATCCGCGCCTGCCTGTCGTCGCCGGCCTGAGCCTCGCGCTCGTCCTTGTCGGGAACGCCGTGCACCGTGATCCAATGGCTCAGGTAGTCGTCCACGCGCTTCTTGGCGCTTCCGGGCGCGGCGGCGGGCGCGCGTCCGCCTGAACTCCGCGGCGGATTTCCGGAACCGTCGGGTTCCGCGCCCCGCGGCGCGCCCGGGGCTCCCTCGGCGCGGACGGCTTTCTCCTCGGCGCTCGGCGCGTTCGCCTTCTTTCCCGGGCCCGGCGACGCCGCCTTTTTCTTGGAGTCCCGCTTTTGGCTGTCTTCCCACTGCCGCAAGATATCGTTGAAGTCCATTGTTTTCCGCCCTGTAGGGGCCAAAGGATACCGAAAAGCGCCCCTTCCGTCAAACCGCGCGAGCGGCGCGACGATCGGGACCCGCGCCCCCGGTTGCGGCGCCCCGCCCCTTGTCCCATACTCTACCCTACCGAGAGGAAACCATGATAAGCGCACGACGCTACAGCCCGACGAACTTCCGCCTCTTCACCTGGCTGTTCCGCGCCACGTACGGCAGGTGGCTCTGCGCCAGGTACGGCGCGCAGGGCCAGGGCCTCGAGCTCTTCGACACCCTGAAGCCTCCTTTCATCGTCGTCGGGAACCACGCGACCAACCTGGACCCCTTTCTCGCCAACACCTTCATCCCCCACCCCATCCATTGGGTGGCCAGCGACGGCAACCTCCGGACGCCCCTGCTGCGCTTCCTCCTCATCAAGCTCGTCGGGTCGATCCCCAAGTCCAAGGCAATTCCCGACATCGAGACGGTGAGCTGGATCGTCGAGTTCGTGCGCAGGCGCAAGGGCGTGGTCGGCTTTTACCCCGAAGGGCAGGCGACCTGGAACGGTCAGACCCTCCCCGCCCTCTCCGGCACAGCCAAGCTCCTCAAGCTGCTCAAGGTGCCCGTGGTCTGCGCCCTCGGCAAGGGCACCTACCTGAGCAAGCCCCGCTGGGCTTACTCGCTCCACCGCGGGCAGGTAGTAATCCAGTTTTCGCAGCTCTTCGCGCCGCAGGAGCTCAAGACGATGAGCGTGTCCGAAATCCGCGACCGGCTCGACGCCGCGATGCGGCACGACGACACGGCCTGGGCCGGGATGCTGGGCCTCCGCTTCGAAGGCGAGCGCCGCGCCGAGTGCCTCGAGCTGGGGCTCTACGCCTGCCCCTCCTGCGGCGGGCTCCGCACGCTCAAATCCTCGGGCGAAACCCTGCGCTGCGAAGCCTGCGGCTTCGCGGCGGCCTACGGCGCCGACGGCGGCTTCGCGCTGCTCGAAAAGGGCGCCGGTTTCGCCGCGGCGCCGCGCGCGGCCGCCAGTGACCCGTGGGCAGGCGCCTTGCCGGATGCCGCGGAGCGGCCGGCCTGCCCCGCGGCCGACTTCTCCGGCCGTGGGCCGCTCTTTTCCTCGATCGTTCCCTGGAACCTCTGGCAGCGCGAATACCTGGACGGCCTGATCCGCGGCCCCTTCGCCGCCGAGCCGGACCGCCCCATCTTCGCCGACGTCGGCACGACCCTCCTTCTGGGCAAGCGCATGGACAAGATGAAGCCGCTCGGCCATGGCAGGCTGACGCTCGGCTCCCGCGCCCTGCGCTTCGAGCCGGAGAAGGGCGAGTCCATGGCCTTCGACCTCGCCCAAATCGACGGGCCGGGCGTGCTGAAGTGGAATTTTCTCGAGTTCTACGTGGGAATGAACGTGTACAGGGCGCGCTTCGACGACAGGGCCGTCTCGGCCTACAAATACGCCTCGGCCCTCGAACTTCTCGCCGCGGCGCGGAAGGAGCGGGAGGCCGCCGCGGCCGAAGCGCCGCCGGACAAAGAAATCCTGGCATAGACGGCGCGCGGCTCAGGCGGACGCCGACGTCGCCCGCGGCGGCCATCGCCGCGCGGCTGGCGGCGCCAGTCCGCCCCATCCTCCCCTTATTCCCTGTACCAGAGCTGCCCGAACTTGGCGAAGCTGCGCTTTTTGGCGAGCGCGATGTACGAGACCAGCACGTAGGCCAGATAGGCCGCGGCCACGCCCATCATCAGCCAGAAATACGACATATCGCCGGTCACGTAGGCCTTGGCTGGAAGGTTGATGCAGAGGATGAAGGGGATCGCGAAGACGAAGGTGAGCCCCGCCGATAACATGTAATCGGAAGACACCTTGGTCTTGAACTCGGGATCCATCACCCTCAAGAGGGCGAGCCCCGTGGAGAGCGTGCCCGTCGACACGCCGTAGAGCATCAGCATCCGCTCGAAGCGGAAATCGTTGAACATGCGCGAGCTCATCCAGGGAACGGTGATCGTGACCATGAGGCCACAGATCGTCGACATCACCAGGATGGGCAGCCAGTACTGGCCGACGAAGACGAGGGAGATCGCCGCGAGGGCGCCCGCCACCATGAAGTCCACCGAGAAGCCCGAGATGCGGGTGAGCGTGTCGTCGTCGATGGCGTAGCCCACCTTGAGGGCGTCGATCAGCTTGCGCACGACGATGGCCGCGATGGCCGAGAAGATGAAGTTGATGCCCCAGAAGTTGGAAGCGAGCTCGGCGCCCGCCTTGCCGGCGAAGCCGAGGAGGAAGCTCAGGGCCTTCAAAAAGAGGAAGGAGAGGAAATAGACCACGCAGACCAGCCCGACGTGGAAGCTGAAGGAGTCTATGGCCTCGGAGTCGGTGGTGAGGCGGCCGCTCATGACCTTGGGGCTCCCCGCGCCGACCACGCCCGTGAGGAGGGTCTTGTCCTTCATGAAGGCGAGCATCTCGGCCGAGATCCAGCCCTTGCGGATCCCCATGTTGATGAGGACGATGCCGCCGAAGCAGGCCCAGAGGTAGCCGATCGCGGCGAAGGTCAGGCCCACCGAGGCGCCGCCCACGAAGCCCATGGACTCCCAGCCCTTGCCGATGGCGTAGGCCTGGCCCGGCCCGAGCGCGAAGCCCAGCGGCAGGTGCAGCCCGAATGCCGGATGTATGGAGGGCAGGAAGAGCAGCGTGAGGGCCAGCCCGAGGAGGGCCTGGGTGGCGTAGCCCATCAGGATGCCTATGGACATGCCGAAGACGCCGCCGCCCTTATGCCCCTTCACCTTAGGCGGCGAGGAGCGCAGTGTCATGGCGATGAAGGAGATGTTCAATAGATGATAGACGAGGTCGCCCAGGTTGTTCTTCTGGTATCCGATGCTCGGCAGGAGATAGTTGTAGACCGGCAGG
>JAJTBU010000120.1 GCA_021286735.1 bacterium | reverse complement strand
TGCCGCGCCGGGCGCGCCCGCGGCGGCCTTGGCTGCCGAAGCGCCGACGTCCTCGACGCTACGGTAGCGGGCGACGACGTCGTCGGGATCGAAGCCCAGGTATTCGGCGTAGTTGTGGATGAAGCCGACCACGTAGGGTTCCCCGGGGAAGCCCGTGAAGTCGTCGCTCTCGATCTTTGCCAGGAACCTGACGCTGATGTTCGTGTCGTCCGCGATCCGCTCGAGGGTCAAGCCCTTTCTGAGCCGAGTTTCCTGCAATATCGATCCTATCTTTGCCATGGAGACTTCTTCACCTCTCGCCGCCAGCGCGGCCTTCGCCGTATGAACGTTCAAGCGCCGCAAAAACGTTCATTGAAACAGGAAATTGTTGTAAACGTTGGCGCTCGCGGGAGCGTCGTAGATGAAACGCGTGGCCGGAATGCTCTGATTCAGCCTGATGGAGCCGAAATCGAAGGCGATCCGCTCGTTCGCCACGGTCCATCCCTCTATCCTGCGGATCAGGAGGCTGGACTCCGACACCGAGACGCGGATCGTCTTGAAGCCTTCGGACACGGTCTTGCGCGAGAGCAGGAGCTTGTACACCTTCTCGGGGTTCGACTGGTCCAGCGCCGAGGCCTGGGGAGTGGTTTCCCAGGCGATCGTGTAGTTGCGCTTCATCATGGAGAGACCCTCGCGCGAGGCGAGGGTGGCGGCCCCGGCGCCGAGGCCGGCGCCGCCCGTCTCCTGCTGGAGCACGGCGCGGTACTGCGGGATGTAGACCACGAGCCTGTCGCCGTCGAAGACGATCACCTGCTCGGGCGGCTGCGCGAAATCGATGCGCAACAGCGAGGGCGACTTGAAGTACAGCTTTCCGGTCATCGGCTGGCCGGCGTTGGAGATGGCGATCGAGGCTTCGTAATCCTCGACCCCGGCGTACTTGTCCGAAACTTTCGCGAAGAACTGTTCGGCCGTCACGATCTCCTGCGCCCCGGCCGCGGCGGCCAGGACGAGGAGTGCGGCGATCGCTGCGTAGAATCGTTTCATGCGTTTCAGCTCCGTTCGATCTGAAGGATGAGGCTCGGCATGTCGGTGACCGCCGGCGGCCCGAAGTACTGGATGGCGCCCGGCAGCCTGTAGTCCGAGGAGAGCGCCCACTTGTCGCGCTGGGCGGCGAAAGCGGCGAAAGGCTTGCCGTCGAGCTCGACGAGGGCCTTCCTGATCACCGGCTTGTCGGCGCCGTGGCGATGCTCGATGTTCATCATCGACACCAGGGGGATGCCGCCGGGGATCCACTCGCCCGCGGGCGCCGCGAGGTTGCGGATGGAGGCGATGTAGCCCGAGAAGCCGTAGAGGGCGAGGAGGTAGGCCGTGAATCCCAGGGAATAGCAGTAGTCGGCGTCGAAGTTGGTCGGGAAGGCGCAGCGGCCCTCGTAGCCCATGAAGTGGGTCTGGTAGTCGAACTTGCCCTTGTAGGAGCCTTCCGCCGCGAGGGCGGCGAGCCTGGTCCTGACCATGGCCACGAGGAGCTTCTCGGTCTCGATCCTGGAAACCTGCACGTTGCCGTGGGGGTCGCGGTCCCAGCAGAGCTGGGCGCTGATCTCGCCGGGCAGCGAGTTGAAGAGGGCGGCGGACTCGGATGGAAGCCTGCCGGCGATGAAGGCCTTCTGCGCCTCCACCGAGGGCAGGGCCTTGAAGGCTTCGGCCTCGTGGGCCAAGAGGTCGTTGATGCTCTCGATCAGGACCTTCATCTCGGGCACGAACTCGATGAGGCCCTCGGGGATGAGGACGATGCCGTAGTTCTCGCCCTTGGCCGCGCGCGCGGCGACGGAGGAAACGATGGTCTCGACGATCTGGGAGAGGCTCATCCTCTTTTCCTCGATCTCCTCGGAGATCAGGGCGACGTTGGGCCTGGTCTGGAGGGCGCACTCGAGGGCGATGTGGGAGGCCGACCGCCCCATCAGGCGGATGAAGTGCCAGTACTTCCTGCCGGAGGGAGCGTCGCGGCAGATGTTGCCGATCAGCTCCGCGTAGGTTTTCGTGGCGGTGTCGAAGCCGAAGGAGGTCTCGATCCACTCGTTCTTGAGGTCGCCGTCGATGGTCTTGGGAACGCCGACCACGGCGATGGGGGCCCCGTGCGAGGCGAAGTACTCGGCCAGGAGGGCCGCGTTCGTGTTGGAATCGTCGCCGCCGACCACGACCAGGGCGTCCAGCTTGTGGGCGAGGGCGTTGGCCAGGGCCTTTTCGAACTGCTCGGGTGTCTCGATCTTGGTGCGGCCCGAGCCGACCATGTCGAATCCGCCGGTATTGCGGTAGGAATCGACCAATTCGGCCGTTATCTCGATATACTTATCGTCGACGAGGCCGCCCGGGCCCCCCTTGAAGCCGATCAGCCTGGACTCGGGCGAACCCTTCTTGAGCCCGTCGAAGAGGCCGGCGATGACGTTGTGGCCTCCCGGGGCGGGGCCTCCCGAGAGCAGGACGCCGATCGCCATCGCCCTGGGCGCGGAGGCGCCGGCGCCTGCCACGAACTTGACGGCGGGCTTGCCGTAACTGTGCGTAAAAATCTTTTTAAGGGCTTCCTTGTCGTAGGAAGGCTCGATTATCTCGGTCGGGACGGCCTTTATCAAGGCGACGGGGGCGGCGTAGGTCTCCGGCGTCTTGGGCAGGTAGGCGAAGCGCGCGTTGTGGAGAGGGGAACGGTCGGACATGACGTGTAGTCTCCTGAAAGAAGTATAGCGATAATTCTACTTGTTTACCGGCAAAATGAAAAGAGTGCCTTCGCCGAACCCCGGCGCGGTTTTCCGCCCGCCGCCGCAGGAATTTTCGGAAGCCGCCTCAAGATGGGGCGGCTAGGTGCCGATACATTGAGGGGAACTGATGATGAAACGCTTCTTCAAGACAACGCTGATACTCGCCCTCGCTCTTTTCGCGGCCTCCGCATCGGCCGAGAACATACTCAAGCACACCCTGGAAAAAGGCGAGACGCTCTATTCCGTCTCGAGGAAGTACAAGGTTTCCTACGAGGCCCTCGCCTCGGCGAACGGCATCACCGATCCCACCAAGCTGAAGGTCGGCACCGTCCTCATCATCCCCTCGGTCCACGTCGTCGAGAAGGGCGAGACCCTCTTCGGGCTCGCCAGGCAGTACGGCATCTCCGTGGGCGACCTCCTGGCCGCCAACAAGCTCAACCAGGGCTACGTGCTGAAGATCGGCGACGTCCTCGTCGTCCCGGCCGCAGGCCCCGCCGCGGATTCCGCCGTGCAGCCCGTTTCCGCGCCGGCCGTCCCCGCCTCCACGACGACCAGCGTCGCCAAGAGCGCGCCGGGGCCCGCCGCGACGACAGCGACGACGGCGTCGACCACGACGAGCCTTCCGCCGGCCAAACCGGCCGCGGCCACGACAACGACCCTCGCCGCCGGCGCCAAGACGCCGCCCGCGACGACCACCACCGTCGCCAAGCCGGCTTCGGCCACCTCCATCCCCATGCCGGAGCCGGTGAAGCTGCAGGAGCGCGAAGTCGATCCCAAGCTCGGCTGGCCCGTTCCGGGCAAGGCCCTCTACCTCGACGGCAAGCTCGAGGGCGTCATGATCCGCGTGAAGCCGGGCGAGATCACCAAGGCGATCGCGTCGGGCACCGTCGTCTCCGCCGGCCCCTCGCGCGGCTTCAGCCAGGTCGCCTTCGTCCAGGCAAAATCGGGCTACGTCTACGTGTATGGCGGCAACGAGTCGCTCTCGGTGAAGACGGGCGACCAGATCGCCTCGGGCAAGGAGATCGGCAAGATAGGGCTGGACCCCAAAGACGGCTCCCCGATCGCCTAGTTCGTCGTTTTCAGGAACGGCCAACCGATCGACCCGGCGCTCGCCCCGCGGGATTGAAAGTAGGCGCTGGCCGGAGCCCCGCGCCGGCCTTTTCGACCGGCGGGCGGGAACGCCGAGAAGTTGTGTGATTTCCGTTCTTTTTGGGCGCCGCCGTTATTTTTAGCCTTCCCCGCCGATATGGAACATGCTATTGTTCGAAAAGAGACCGCAGACAACAAAGGTTCCGCCGGATGAATAGGAAAGACCAGACCGACGACGCTCGGAGCTCTCTTTCTCCCTCCTCAGAATCCGACCCTCCGCCCATGAACGCGCCCCCCTCCCGATCGGCCAAGAAGAAGCATCACGCCGGGGAAAAAGATCCCCTTTCCCTCTACCTCCTGCAGATATCCCGTTTCCGCCTCCTCAACGCCGAGGAAGAGCAGCTCGTGGGGAAGGATATCCAGGAGCGGGCCCGGGACGCGGCCGCCGTCAAGGCGGCTTTCGCGGGGCGAGACGACGAGTCCGCGCGGAAGGAAGTGGAGCTGGCTGAGAGGCGGCTCACCGACGCCAAGCAGAAGATGATCAGCGCCAACCTCCGCCTCGTCGTGTCGATAGCCAAGAGCTATCAGCACCGCGGCCTGGGATTGCTCGACCTGATCGACGAGGGGAACATAGGCCTTCTCGAGGCGGTGGCCCGCTTCGACTACGCCCGCGGCTATCGGTTCTCGACCTACGCGACGTGGTGGATCAGGCAGGCCATCATCAAGAGCCTGGCCGACCAGGGGCGGGTCATTCGCATCCCCGTCCACATGCTCAACACGATTCGGAAATGCTATTATGCCTCGAAACAGCTCACGCAGGAGCTGGGGCGGGCCCCCGAGGTCGACGAGCTCGCCGCGCGCGTAGACATGCCGCGGCAGAAACTCCTCAAGGTGATGGAGTTTTCGCAGAACACCGCCAGCCTCGACTCCTCCATCGACGACGAGAACAGCACAGCCCTCTCGGACGTGATACGCGACGACTCGGGGCTCGATCCCTTCTCCGAGGCCTTCGCGGACACGATGAAGGAGATGCTCGACTGCGTGCTCAAGGACTTGAGCGAGCGCGAGACGGTGATACTCAGGCTGAGGTACGGGCTCTCGGGCGAGTCGACGCACACGCTGGAGGAGACGGGCAAGGTCCTGGGCATAACGAGGGAGCGCGTGCGCCAGATACAGGAGAGGGCGCTAGAGAAGCTCCGCCAGCGCAAGGAGCTGTCGGAGACCGAATAGGGGCGGAAGGTGGGGCGAGCGGGCGGGAGTGGCCGCAAAAAGAGGGCGCCCGGGCGGAGAATCCGCCCGGGCGCCCTCGCCGTTTTTAACGTGATGCGGCGCTTACTGGAAGAGCGCCAGGATGGCCGCGTCGCCCTTGGCCTTGGCCACGTCGAAGGCTGTCTCCCCCGATACGTTCCTGGCTCCGCGGTCGGCGCCGAGGTCGAGGATGAGCTTCACGGTCTCGGCCTTGCCCGCCCTAACGGCGTAGTGCAGGAATCCTTCGCCGAGCGCGTCGGCGGCGCCGATGCCGGCGGCGAGCACGAAATCCTTGAGCCCGGCAGGGTCGGCCAGCGCCATCGCCGCCGGCGTCACGCCCTGGTAGTTCGGGGCGAAAGGATCGGCGTGCGCCGCGAGGAGGGTGCCCGCCGCGGCGTAATCCTTCATTTCGAGGGCGGCGTGGAGCGGGGTCGTGGCGTAGCGGTCCCTGCTCGAGGGATCGGCGCCGGCGCCCAGGGCAAGGGTGAGCATGTCGGGGGCAGCCTTGGCCTCGACCAGGAGCCTGAGCGGCGTCTTGCCGTCGGCGTTGGCCTTGTCGACCGAGCGCGCGCCGAGGACTTCGCGGAGCACGGTCATGCCCTTCTTTATCGCCGACAAGAGCGGGTAATCGCCCGCGGCGTTCCTGGCGAGTATGTCGGCGTCGGCGAGCACCAGCACCCTGATCAGGTCCAGCTTGCCCGTCTCCACCGCCTGGTAGAGCGGCGTGGAGCCGGCGTAGTCGCGGGCGTCGACCCGGGCTCCCGCCTTGAGGAAGTACTGCACGATCGGAGTCTGCGCCTCGCGCGCCGCTACGGCCAGTGGGGTGAGCCCGCGGTTGTCGCGCACTTCGAGCGCCGCGCCGCGGTCGACGAGATAGGTGGCGAATTCCGCGTTCTGTTTCCGGACGGCCTGGTGCAGGGCCGCCTCGCCGGTGAAGTTCCGGGCGTTCAGATCGACGCCCGAGAGCACGAGGACCTGCAGGCAGGTCTTGGCGCCCGAGAGCACCGCGATGTTGAGCGGCGCGTCGCCGTTGATGTCGCGTGCGGAGAGGGAGGCCCCGTTGGCGATGAGGTAGCGCGCGGCCTCCGCGGCGTCGGTGCGCACGGCGGCGTGGATCAGCGTCTCGCGGGCCGAGTTGACCGCCTCGAGGTCGGCGCCCTTGGACCTCAGGTATTCGAGTCCGTCGGCGAGATTCTTGCGCGCCGCCAGGTGGCCGACCGTGTCGCCGTTGGCGTCGCGGGCGGTGACGACGGAGGGGATGAAGAACCAGTCGTAGGGTCCGTCCTTCGCGGCGAGGGCCAGGAAGACAGGCGTGTCCTTGGCGGCGTTCGAGGCGAAGATGTCGGCCTTGGCGTTGATCAGGATGAGCCCCTGCTGGGGGAGGTTGAGGCGCACCGCGACGTGGAGCGCGTTGTCGCCGGAATTGTTGCGGATGTTCGGGTCCCCACCCTTGGAGAGGATGAGAGAGATCACCTCGGGCGAGCCCTTCATGGCCACAGCGGTGGAGATGACGCTGTTGCCCAGGTTGTCGCGCTGGAGCACGTTGGCCTTGAGGACGATCTTGTCGACCGCCTCGACCCCTCGGCTTACGGCGATGGACAGGGGGCTCTCACCAGCCAGGTTCCTGAGGAAGACGTCGGAGCCGGCCGCGATCAGCGCGTCGGCGTACTGGTAGTTGCCCGCCTTGACGCAGATCATCAGGGAGGTGTCGCCCTCGAGGTTGGCCGCGTTGACAGGGGCCCCAGCCTTGAGGAGTTCCTCGACGATCATCGGCTCGTAGGAGAGCTTGACGGCCTTGTGGAGGGCGGTGTTGCCGTCCTGGTCCTTGAGGGAGGGGTCGGC
>JAJTBU010000119.1 GCA_021286735.1 bacterium | reverse complement strand
GTAAAGAAACTGTTCAACGACAACTTCATGTACTACGCCTCCTACGTCATCAAGGACAGGGCGATCCCCTACCTCGAGGACGGCCTGAAGCCGGTCCAGCGGCGCATCCTGCACTCCCTCTTCGAGATGGACGACGGCAAGTTCCACAAGGTGGCCAACGTGATCGGCCACTGCATGAAGTACCACCCCCACGGCGACGCCTCCATCGGCGGAGCCCTCGTGGTGCTGGCAAACAAGGAACTCTTCATCGACAAGCAGGGCAACTTCGGCAACATCTTCACCGGCGACGAGGCCTCGGCGGCGCGCTACATCGAGTGCAAGGTCTCGTCCTTCGCCAAGGATGTCTTCTACAACCCCAAGATCACCGAGTACGCCGAGTCCTACGACGGCAGGAACGAGGAGCCCGTGCGCTTCCCGGCCAAGCTGCCCGTCATCCTCCTGATGGGGGCGGAGGGCATCGCGGTGGGCATGAGCACCAAGATCCTGCCGCACAACCCCGTCGAGGTGATCAAGGCCGAGATCGCCTGCCTCCAGGGCAAGAAGTTTGAAATCTGGCCGGATTTCCCCACGGGCGGCACCCTGGACCTCGCCGACTACCAGGACGGCAACGGCAAGGTGCGCGTGCGCGCCAAGCTCGACACTTCGGATCCCAAGAAGATCGTCGTCACCGAAGTGCCCTTCTCCTCGACCACCGAGAGACTGATGGCGAGCATCGAGACGGCGGCCAGCTCAAGGTCGCCTCGATCTCGGACTACACGACGGACAAGGTGGAGATCGAGATCAGGCTGCAGCGCGGCGTCTACACCCAGGACATGGTGGACGCCCTCTACGCCTTCACCGAGTGCGAGCAGAGCATCTCCTGCAACTGCCTGGTGATCGACGGCGACAAGCCCGTGGTGACAACGCCCGCCGCCATCATCCGCCACCACGCCGACAGGCTCCTCTCAATATTGAGGCGCGAACTCGAGATCGAGCGCGGCGAACTCCTGGACGAGATCCACGCCCGCACGCTGGAGCGCATCTTCATCGAGGAGCGGGTCTACAAGGCCATCGAGAACAAGAAGACCCAGGAGACGGTGAACCTGGCCGTGAAGGACGGGCTCAAGCCCTTCGACGCCGAGATCGGCAGGCCGGTGACGCCCGAGGACATCGAGCGCCTCCTCAAGATTCCCATCAAGCGCATCTCGCTCTACGACATCCAGAAGGCGCGGGACGAGATGAAGCGCCTGGCGGAGGCCCTGGCCGAGGTGGAGCGCAAGCTCAAGGACCTCGTCGGCTACGCCGTGGAAGTGCTCAAGGGCATGGCCAAAAAGCTCGAGGCTGCCTGGCCCCGGCGCACCAAAATCGAACGCTTCTCCAAGGTCGAGGCCAAGGAAGTGGCGCGCCGCGACGTCGCCCTGCGGTACGACGGCCAGACCGGCTACATCGGCACCGCCGTGTCCTCGGGCGACAAGGTCCTCGAAGTGTCGGCCTTCGACCGCATCCTCGTGGTGCGGCGCAACGGCATGTACTCCGTGGTGCCCGTTCCCGAGAAGCTTTTCGTGGACCAGGGGCTGCTCTGGGTGGCCGTGGCCAACAAGGACGAGATCGCCGGGGCAGTCCTGACCGTCGTCTACAAGGCTCACGACACGGGCTTCCCCTATATCAAGAAGACCTCGATCCCCTCCTGGATCATCGGCAAGGACTATTCCCTCGTTCCCGAGGGCGCCCAGCTCCTCCTCTTCTCCACGGAGAAGGACTTCGAGTTCACGCTGACCTACGCGCCGAAGTCGCGCCAGAAGAAGACCGACGAGACTTTCCGCACCAAGAAGTTCCTGGAGAAGGGCATCAAGGCGGCGGGCGTGCGCCTCGCCCCGCGCGAAGTCACGGGAGCCACCTCCCTGGCGCAGCGCACGAGCCCCTCCGGCCTGATCGAGCCCGAGCTGAGCCTGGAGGTGGACGGTCTTGCCGATCAGACAGGATCACAGGATTCGCAGGGCTTACAGGATGCGCCCATCGGCGGCCTCTTCGACGGCATCGACGAAGCCCCGGCGCGGAAGAAACCCGCCGCATCCGCCAAGAAAGCGCCGGTCGCGAAAAAGCCCGCGGCGGCCGCCAAGAAGGCGCCTGCGCCTGCGAAACGGTCGCCCGACGAGGCAAAAAAGGCGCTCTCCGAAGTGATAAAGGCCCAGACGGCAGCCCAAAAGACTTCGGCGACCAAGAAAGCGCCGCCTGAAGCTGTCCGAAAACCTGCTGGAAAGACGGTGGCTCAGGATTCCAAGCCAGAACCGGCGCCCAAGACCGCCTCGAAGCCCGCTCCCGAGGCTGTCGCGAAGGAGTCGCCAAAGACGGCGGAAAAGCCGACTGCGCCCGAACCTGAGCACAAGGGGCTTTTCGCCACTCTCGCGCGCAGGAAGGCCGAGCAAGCGTCCAAGGAAGGGGAGGGCGGCGAGGGCAAGAAGTAGGCCGCCCTGGCGCCCCCGGAACGCCGCGCGGCTTTCCGGGGGCGCCGCTGAGGCCAGCCGGCTGGGCCTGAGTTTTGCCGGAAAATCCTATTGACAAAACCTCGGGCGAAGCGGTACATTGCCTCTGCTTTCAGTGACTCACGTCACATTCCCCTGTAGCTCAGTTGGCAGAGCAAGTGGCTGTTAACCACTGGGTCCGGTGTTCGAGTCACCGCGGGGGAGCGAAAAGAAGAGGACTACCATCAGGTAGTCCTCTTCTTTTATTGCCAATCGTTCATCGAGCCTTCTCTTGTAGACACCGCGACGTAGGGATGTTAGCTTGGCTACTCATCAACCTTGTCTCATGGAGTATGCCGATGACTGCGAGCCTCAAGAAGACAGACACACTCTTAACCTACATCATTGCTGCCCTGGCGAGCTTCTCCTCAGTCGGTGGGTTGCTTTTCGATGGATTGTACCATGACAACCTTTTCGTAACCTCCGCCTGGCGGGGAAACGACCTCATTACGCTCTTTATCGCCGTACCTCTGCTTCTGTCTGCCTGGGCTTGGGCGAGGCGCGGTTCCCTTCGGGGAGAATTGGTCTGGATAGGCTGCCTGGATTATATGCTGTACAATTTCGCCTTCTATCTCTTCGGCGCCCGCTTCAACGCGTTTTTCCTCATATATACTGCGCTCCTCGGTCTCTCGATCTTCGCCCTGATCTTTGGGATGATAGGACTCGACCTTACGGCGATCGCGAGTGGAGCGAGCGCTCGGATGCCGGTTCGCCTCATCTCTGGGTACATGTTTTTCATCGCGGCGATGCTATCGATAGTCTATGTTTCGCAATCTATACTGTTTATCGTAAAGGATTCCCTTCCGACAATCGTGACCGTGAGCGATCATCCGACCAGCGTCGTTTTCGCGCTCGACTTGACCTTGCTCGTGCCTGTGCTGGTCTTGGGAGGAGTATGGCTTCTCCAAAGAAAGCCATGGGGCTTCGCGCTCGCTGCGATGATTCTGGTCAAGGGCGCGCTTTACACGCTCGTATTAACTGCTGGATCACTGAGCGCGAAAATGTCGGGAATTCCCGGAGCCGGAGCAGAAATTCCGCTCTGGGGCGGCTTGACTATCGCTGGCCTTATCGCGTGTCTCTTGTTTTACAGTAACCATTCCGATAGCCTGAATCCAAAACAACGATAAAGCCCTGGAAATATTTCCAGTGGTCTGGGGGAACTTGTGAAGAAAAATCCTGCAAAATGCCCTATCCGCGGAAGATGGCTCCTCGCATTCAGCCTGGCGATCGTACTCGGTTCCTGCACGATCACGCCAGTCGATTATACCGCGAAACTGGCCGCCTTGCCGAAGTTCGATATAAAGTCGTTTTCGGATGGTGAATACGCAGGCAAAGCCTTCCTATTTCCTGTCAAGGTGAAACTGGATCTTACGATAGCCGGCGGAGCGCTCAGACGTATCGCTATCCGGGAGCACTTCAATGGACGCGGAAAGCCTGCGGAATCGATCGTGGCTTCGGTCCTTGAAACGCAGAGCGTGCAGGTGGAGGCGATATCGGGCGCCACCCATTCCAGCGTGGTCATCCTCCAGGCGATTTCCGACGCTTTGAAGAGCGGCGCGCATTGATCCAAAACCGCTCTCGCTACATCCCCCGCTAGGATCCGCGCGCCTTCACATAGGCTTCGACATCGGCGTTGTAGGCCGCTCCCTCGAGCTCGAAGAAGGCCCAGGGCTTGCCCTGGTCGAGCCAGGTCGCCGAGGCCGTGGCGAACACCTTGCCTTTCAGGGCCTCGGGCGTCTTCTCGTTGCGGGTGATCCAGAGGATCTTGCGTTTGCTCTCGCCCGCTTCCCGATAGCGCATCGACTCCATCATGCTCATCAACCCCGTTGCGGGATCGAAGCGGACGACGAAGGTCTCGCGTTCGCGCTCGAAGGGCACGGAAAGGAGGGCTGTCGTCGCGTCCACCGCCGTCCATCGCACCTTCGGATCGGTGATCCAGATCGAGGGGAACCAGCCCGCTTCCGCCCATAAAGCGAGATTGGCGGCCTGATTCGTATTTGGATCATTGTGGATATTCCCCACGGCGCCTTCCATGAAGCTCGCCCCGTCGACATAGCCCTCGTCCACCTTCAGGAGGGGCAGCCCGAAGAACGTCACCTCGAAATAGTGCCGATAATCCCTGTCCGCGCGATGGACAAAGACGAAGACGGTGATATCGTCGTGGTGGTTGATGTCGAAGTCGTCGTGGTAGTGCCGATGCTGTCCAGCAGCGCGGGGCAGCCGGAGAGCATGAGCACCGATAACGCGAGTGTCACTAAATGGAATGCCTTGTTTTTCATGACCGCTCCATTTGGCGAAGCGCAGCGGAGCGGCCGTCCTCGAGGCTCGGCGAGAGCGTGCCGCGGACGATGATCCGGTCCCGTCTTCCCCCGCTTTATTCAATAACCTGAATCAAGGTATCCTTGGGCGCGAGGAGAACCCGATGGACAAGGCAAAAGTGTACTTCACGGACTTCCGGACCGTCGCGGGCGGCGACGGCCTGCCCGCCAAGCTCAAGAAACTCGTCGCGGCGGCGGGCATCGGGCAGATCGATTTCGATGGAAAGTTCGTCGCCATAAAGATGCATTTCGGCGAGCTCGGCAATATAAGCTACCTGCGCCCCAACTACGCCAAGGCGATCGCGGACGTGGTGAAGGCGCTGGGCGGCAAGCCCTTCCTGACCGACTGCAACACGATGTACCCCGGCAAGCGCAAGAACGCCCTGGAGCACCTGGAATGCGCCTGGGAGAACGGCTTCGGCCCGCTCTCGGCCGGCTGCCCCATCATCATCGGCGACGGCCTCAAGGGCACCGACGATATCGCCGTCCCCGTGCGGGGAGGGGAGTACGTCGCGGAAGCGCGGATCGGGCGCGCCATCATGGACGCGGACGTCTTCATCAGCCTGACCCACTTCAAGGGCCACGAGACGGTTGGCTTCGGCGGGACGATCAAGAACATCGGCATGGGCTGCGGTTCGCGCGCCGGGAAGACCGAACAGCACTCGGGCGGCAAGGCCCGCATCCTGGCCTCCAAGTGCCGCGGGTGCCGGCGCTGCCTCCGCGAATGCGCGAACGGGGGCTTGAGCTTCGACCCTGTCGGCAAGAAGATGAGCGTGAACCTGGCCAACTGCATCGGCTGCGGCCGCTGCCTGGGCTCCTGCAACTACGACGCGATCAAGTTCAGGGACAGCGCCGCCAACACCGTGTTGAACCGCCGCATGGCGGAGTACGCCAAGGCGGTGGTTGACGGCCGCCCCGGCTTCCACGTCTCGCTCGTGGTGGATGTGTCGCCCAACTGCGACTGCCACGGCGAGAACGACGCGCCAATCCTGCCGAACCTGGGCATGTTCGCCTCCTTCGATCCGCTGGCCCTCGACCAGGCCTGCGTCGACGCTTGCCTGAAGGCGACGCCCATGCCGGGCTCCCAGCTCGCCGACAACCTCGCAAAGCCCGGCTTCGCCGACCGCCGCGACCACTTCGTCAATTCGAGCCCCGAGTCCGAATGGCGCACCTGCCTGGAGCATGCCGAGAAGATTGGCCTGGGAACGCGCCAGTACGAGCTTGTCGGCGTGGGCCGATAGGCTCGCCTCGAATCCAGCGGCGGACGAGGCGGCGCCGGCGCCCTGCGGGGCGCCGGCGCGCTCGCTGCCGTTTCTTCCTTTACGCGAGTCCCGCCGCCACGAAAAGATCGAACCCGTAGCCCGCCAGGATCGCGCCGACCCAGAGCACGGCCACGACCAGGCCAACCACCCTCCAGCGCGCGATCGTCAGGGCGCCGGTGATGGCGCCGATCGAAGTGCCGGAGCCCGCGATCAGAAAGGCCATGATCGCTCCCTGGCTCATGCCCGAATCGAGGAGGGCGCGGACCAGTGGCAGCGAGGCCTCCGAGCTGAGGTAGAGTGGCAGCCCGATCGTCGCGGCGAGGGGGACGCTGTAGGCGTGCCCGCTGCCGAAGAGCGCCCGTATCACCGAGTCCGGGATCAGTCCGTTGAGCGCGTAGCCGATGAAGGCGAAGCCTACGAACATCGGGACGATCTTCTTCGCTATGTCGAGCGCCGCGGCGAGGATTCTCCGGGCTTGCTCGACTGGAGCGGGGGCGGCGGCCTTCTTCGAGGAGCCGCAGGAGCATCCGCCGGCCGCCTCCGAAGGTCCCGCGGCCGGTTCCGTCGCTGCCGCCTCGGGCTTTGCGGCAACGGCGAGGCGCGCCTGCCCCGCCAGGAGCCCGCGTTTTTCGAGCGCGGCCGCGATGCCGCCTCCCGCAAGGCCGAGGACAATCGACGCGGCGAAGTGGAAGATCGCGAAGGGCCAGCCGAAGAGCCCCGCGCCGTAGACGAGGGTCTCGGGCGAGGAGAGCGGGGAAGCCACCATGAAGGCCACGATGGGCGCCAAGGGCATCGCGCCGGCCATCATGCCGAGGATCACCGCGGTGGTTCCGCAGGAACAG
>JAJTBU010000118.1 GCA_021286735.1 bacterium | reverse complement strand
GAGATGATGCTCGATACCGATATGTCGATGTCCCCGAGGAGGATCACGAACATCATCGGCAGGGACATGATGGCCTTCTCCATGAAGTTGAAGGTCGTGTCGAAGAGGTTCACCGGGTTGAGGAAGTAGGGCGAGAGGAAGGAGTTCCCCACGAACACGATGACGAAGATGAGGAAGAGCATCGACTCCCAGCGCAGGAGGAAGTCGGCCACCCTCTTGGCGCCGCTCAGCTTGGTGAGCCGGGCGCCGTCGACGAATCCGGTGCCGATGTCGCTCATCGGGCCCTCCCGGCCTTGAAGGCCCGCTTGTTGCGGCGGTCCACGACCGTGTTGGCTACGACCGCCATGAGGATGATGAAGCCCTGGATCGCCATCTGCAGGAATGGCGACATCCGCAGGACGGGCAGGGCGTTGTTGACGACGCCGAGGAAGAGGGCGCCGAGGATGACGCCCGGAACGGTGCCGGAGCCTCCGGCGATGTTGACGCCGCCGAGGACGGCCGCCGCCACGGTCTGCATCTCGAAGCCCGTGGCCGTCTCGTTCTGCGCGATGCCGTAGCGCGAGACGTAGAGGAGGCCGGCGAGGCCCGCTAGGGCCCCTGAAATCACGAAGACGTTGATCTCGACCTTGCGCTGGCTCACGCCGGCGAATCTGGCCGCGGTGGGGTTGCCGCCGATGGCGTAGACGTCGCGGCCCGAGCGCGTGTGCCGCATGAAGAGCTGGGCGAAGACGCCCACCGCCAGGGCCGCCCAGAGCATGTGGGGCGCGCCGAGCCAGAGGCCCTCGGGAATTTTCCTGAAGCCCTCCGTCATCTCGTTGGCGGTGACCCACTGGCCCTTGGAGAGGAGGAAGACGAGGCCGCGGTAGGCGCTCATCATGCCCAGGGAGGCGATGAGGGGCGGAAGCCGGCCGAAGCCGACCAGGACGCCGCCGATGCTGCCGAGGGCTGCGCCCATGACCACGCTGAAGGGGGCGTATATCCAGGCGGGAACGCCGGGATTGAACTGGTTGAGCATGGCCGCCGCCATGCCGACCAGGGCCATCGTCGAGCCGACCGAGATGTCGATGCCGCCGATCAGGATGACGCCCAGCTGGCCGATCGACACGATGATGAGGATGCAGGTGTCGACCACGATGTTGGCGAGGCTCTTGGGCTGGATGAATCCCGGCGCCCGCAGGGCGACCGCCAGGGTCAGGATGACGATCAGCAGGGCGACCGTGGTCTCCTTGCGCTTGAGGAGCTTTTTCACGCGGCCTCCCCGGCGGCGCCCGTGGCCGCCTTGAGGATGCTCTCCTCGCTCGCGTCGGCGCGGTCCATGACCGCGACCAGCCTGCCCTCGTGCATCACGGCCACGCGGTCCGCCATGCCCATGATCTCCGGCAGTTCGGAGGAGATCATGATGATGGCCATGCCCTCGGCCGCGAGCTGCGACATGAACTCGTGCACGGCGGCCTTCGTCCCGACGTCGATGCCCTTGGTGGGCTCGTCCAGGATGAGGACGCGCGGCTTGGTGGCCAGCCACTTGGCCAGGACCACCTTCTGCTGGTTGCCGCCCGAAAGGTTCATGGCGGCCTCGTCCCAGCCGGCGGCGCGGATCTCCATCTTGCCGCCGTACTCCCGGGCCAGGGCGGCCTCGGCCTTGGCGGCCACGAAGCCCCCCGCCGCGAGCCTGGCCGTCTGGGGCAGGCAGATGTTGTGGTCGATCCCCATCTGGAGCACGAGGCCCTGGGACTGCCTGTCCTCGGGCACGTAGGCCACGCCCTGCGCCAGGGCGGCGCTGGGGCTCGAGAACCGCACTTTCGCGCCGTTCAGGCTCATCTCACCCGAGTCCAGGGGGTCGAGGCCGAGGAGGGATTTCATGATCTCGCTGCGGCCGGCTCCCACGAGGCCGAAAAAGCCGAGGATCTCGCCCCTGCGGAGGGAGAAGCTCACGTCCTTGAAGGATCTGCCCGAGGAGAAATCCCTCACCTCGAGGACCGTCTCTCCGATCGTCGCCTGACGCTTGGGGAACATCTGGCCGAGTTCCCTGCCCGCCATCATGCGCACGAGGGAATCGACGGTGGCTTCCCTCATGTCGCCCGAGCCCACCAGCCTGCCGTCGCGCAGGACGGTGTAGGAGCTGGCTATGGCGAAGAGCTCGTCGAACTTGTGCGAGATGAAGAGGATGGCGGTGCCCGCGTCGCGGAGCTGGCGGATGATCTTGAAGAGATCCTCGGTCTCGCGTATGGAGAGGGCGCTCGTCGGCTCGTCCATGATCACCAGGCGGGCGTTCATGGACAGGGCGCGGGCGATGCCGACCATGTGGCGCTGGGCCACCGACAGCTCGGAGACCATGCTGTCCGGGTTCACGTCGAGCTCGATGCGCGCGCAGAGCTCCCTGGTCTTGGCGCGCATGGCGGGCCAGTCGAGGAGGGCCAGGCCCTTGCGCCTGAGCATGTGGCCGGAGAACACGTTCTCGGCCACCGAGAGGTCGGGGAACATGATGGGTTCCTGGTGGATGGCGACGATGCCCGTCTCCTGGGCGTCGACGGTGGTGGCGAATCTCCGCTCCGCGCCCTCGAAGAGGATGGTGCCGGCCGTCGGCTTGTAGAGGCCGGTGAGGACCTTCACGAGGGTCGACTTGCCCGCCCCGTTCTCGCCGATGAGGGCGTGCACCTCGCCCGGCCTGACCGAGAGGTCGACGCCGTCGAGTGCCTTGATGCCGGGGAAGTACATCGAAATGCCCCGCATCTCGAGTATGTTCGAGTCCACTGGAGATCCTCCTAAAGCGTTGAGAGCTGAGAGTGGCGGAATGGAGCGGGGCTGTTCAGGAAGGTTTCGGTTTCCTCAACAGCCCCGGCGCCGACGTCCATTCCGCTGCAAAACTGTTTCGGCCGAGACGTCCGGAACCCCAGACACCGTTCTGGGCGGGGCTCCGGACGCCGCTTGAAGTGTGCTTCGGCTATGCCGCGATCAGAACATCTTGGCGAACTTGGCCACGTTGTCCTTCGTGAAGACGAAGGGAACGCCCATGACCGCGTTGCCGTCCTTGCCGACGGAGATGTTGCCCATGCGGCCGGCTTTGACCACGTCGCCTTCGGCGCCCTTCACCTGTCCCTTCACCAGGGCGTAGCAGATGTAGGTGGCGGAGTAGCCGAGGTCGATCGGGTTCCACAGGGCGAATTTCCTGCAGATATCCTTCTCGGTGTAATACTTCATCTCCGAGGGCAGCCCGAGGCCGGTGAGCTCGACCTTGCCCTTCAGGCCCTTGTCCTCGATGGCCTTGCCCGCGGCGGCGACGCCGACCGTGGTCGGGGCGATGATGCCGCGGAGGTTGGGATAGGACTCGAAGAGGCCCAGGGCCTCGCGGTAGGACTTGGCGGAGAGGTCGTCGCCGTAGGCCACGGAGACGAGCTTCATCTGGCTGTACTCGGGTTTCTTGAGCTCTTCCTTCATCCAGCCGATCCAGGCGTTCTGGTTCGTGGCCTGGCTGGTGGCGGAGAGGATGGCGATCTCGCCCTTCTTGCCGATGAGTTCGGCGATGAGCTGGACCTGCTGGCGGCCGATCAGGTCTTCCTTCGAGGGGACGAGGTCGACCATGCGGCCGTCCTTGGAGATGCCGGAGTCGAAGGAGATGACCTTGATGCCCGCCTTCATGGCTTTCTTGGTGATGGGGACGAGGGCGTCGCGGTCGTTGGCGGAGATGGCGATCGCGTCGACATGCTGGGCGATCAGGGAGTCGATGATCTCGATCTGGCCCTCGGCGGTCGGGGTGGCGGGACCCTGGTAGATCAGCTCGACGTTGCCGAGTTCCTTGGCGGCTTCCTGGCCGCCGTCGCGGCAGGCTTCGAAGAAGCCGTTGCCGAGGCCTTTGACCACCATGGCGATGCGGATCTTCTGCTGCGCGAAGGCAGCGCCCGAGGCGAAGAGGGCGAACACGAGAAGAAGGGCGACAAAGCGTAGCGCTTTTTTCATAAAAACCTCCTGGTAGAAATTGGTTCGGCTACTAGGATGGGGGCGCTTTGAAAAACGCGAAATGGCGCGAGTCTACGATTCTTGGGGGAGGATTCTACGATGGGGCGGCGGGCGCGGCGCCCTAGGCCCTGCGGGAGGCCTCCGCGCGCGGGCTAGTGCCGCGACTCCGAGGGGTATTCGCCCAGCACTTCCTTGTAGCGCCGCGAGAAATGGCGCACGTCGGCGTAGCCCACCCGCCGCGCGGCCTCGGCCACCGAGAGGCCCTCGCCTGAGAGGAGCTTCCGCGCCTCGCTCACGCGTACGCGGGTCAGGTATGACATGAAGGTCTCGCCCATCTTCTTGTGGAAGAGGGCGGAGAGGTAGTTGGGCGAGAAGCCCGTCATGTCGGCCAGGTCGGCGATGCTCACGTTCGCGTTGAAGTTGTGCGCCACATGGTCGAGGATGGCGGCGATCGTCGGATCGCGCTCGGGGGCGCTGGGCAGGAGCTTGAGGCGCTCCAGGCAGGCGTGCAGGTCGGCCGGATCGACGGGCTTCACGAGATACTCGGTGACGCCGAGGCGTATGGCGCTGCGCGCGTAGTCGAACTCGGCGTAGCTGGACACGATGGCCCAGATGGTGCCCGGCGAGAGGGGGATGGCGCGGCGCAGCGCCTCCAGGCCGTCGATGCCGGGCATGCGGATGTCGACGAAGCAGAGGCGCGGCTTAATCGCCTCCGCGCCCGCCACAAGTTCGAAGCCGTCCGTCGCCTCGGCGATCTCTTCGAGGGCGAAGCCCTCGTCGGCCAGGAAGGATTTCAGGAGGAAGCGGGCTGGCGCCTCGTCGTCGGCGACGATGATCTTCATGGCTGTCGGCACTCCTCGAGGGGGATCTCGATGAGGGCGAGGAAGCCGCCGCCCTCGGGGGAGGAGAAGGAGACGCGGGCGCCGCGGTAGAGGAGCTCGAGCCGCTTGCGCACGTTGCCCAAGCCCACGCGCTCCTGCAGGAGGCCGCCCACCGCGAGGGCCGCGAGCTTTTCGGGCGGGCAGCCGGCGCCGTCGTCCCGGACGGAAATCGCGAGTCGCTCCGGCGCGCCCACCCCGGCCGCGCCAGGCCAGCCCCCGCCAGCGCCTTCGGCCTCCGCGCGGGCGACGCGGGCTTCCACGGAGAGCCGGCCGCGCCCGCGCTTGGGTTCCAAGCCGTGAATGAAGGCGTTCTCGACGAGGGGCTGGACGATCAGCTTGGGAAGGCGCGCGCCGCCCAGGCCCTCCGCTATGCGGAAAGACACCTCGATCCGCTCGCCGTGGCGGAGCTTCTGCAGCTCGCAGTACTTGCCCAGGAAGGCGAACTCCTCGCCGACGGTGGACCAGGGGTCGCGTTCGAGGGTGTAGCGGAGCATGTCCTTGAGCGCGATCACCGCGGCCTCGAGCTTTTTCGTCTCGCCCATGCGGTTGAGCGCCATCAGGGAGGTGAGGATGTTGTAGAGGAAGTGCGGCTGGATCTGGGCCTGCAGGGCTTCCATGCCCGCGTCGCGGCGCGCGGCCAGGGCGGCGTGGACCTCCACGCTGTCGAGGACCTGGGCGGCGTAGTCGGCGATGGCGGTGAGCCTCGAGCGCTCGAGGTCGGTGAAGCTCCGGTCGTCCCTGGCGAAGAGGAAATACCCGGCCGATTTCTTGCGCACCGTCATCGGCACGAGGAGGAGTGAGACGAGGGGCCCCTCGAAGCGGAAGGCCTCCAGGCCGGGCGCCCCCGCCGCGGCGTCCGCGATGAAGACCGTCGAGGTGGGCGAGGGCAGGACCGCCGCCAACCCCTCCTCGGCCCTCGCGGAGTCCTTGCCCCAGGAGGGCAGGGGGTCGAAGCCGGATTTCGCCGCCATCCTCAGGGCTCCGCCCTCGCGCAGGAGCACGCAGACGCAGCGGGCGCCGCCCTCGCGGAGCAGGGCGTCCGAAAGTATCTCGAGAATGGTCCCCGACGCGGGATCCTCGGGCAGGGCCTCGTTCACGTCCTTCAGGATGCTCGGGATGGATTCGACGTGCTTCTTGAGATCGCCGGCCAGACGCTGGAAGTTGCGGCCCAGGGCGCCCAGCTCGTCGCGGCTGCGGATGGGCACCTGGACCGAAAAGTCCCCCTCGGCCAGCCGGCCGATGGCGCGCTCCAGGTTGCGTATGGAATCGAGGATGCCCGAGGTCAGGAAGTAGATGAGGAGGACGGTGACGGCGCCCAGGAAGATCACCGCCACGGCGAAGCCGAAGGTGACCGCCCGCTCGAGCCGCTCCGCCTCGATCTTGATGCCGTAGACGAAGCGGCTCAGGAAGCTCTCGAAAATGTTGTTTAAGTAGAAGGAAGAGTCGCGGATTTCGCCGAAGATGCCGTAGAGGCTCTCGTCCTTGCTCTCCTGGATGATCATGTAGAGATCGCGGTCGTCTGTGGGGGCGAGCTCGCGGGCTCGGTCGAAGAGCCCGGAGAGGCGCTGGAATTTCGCGAAGGCGAGGGCGGCCAGGGGGGCCGCGGTCTGGTAGATGGAGGCGAGGTCCTTGTCGCGAGCCAGGATGCCTTTTACCCGCGGATCGCCCATGAAAGCCTGGTATTCGTCGCTGAACAGGCCCGTCTCGTGGGCGAACTCCCGGCCCGTCACCAGGGAGCGGGGCGCAAGCACCACAGAGCGGAGGGCCTGGTAGGGGTGAAGAGATCGAAGACCACGTCCTTGAGGAGGCCGTAGACCTGGCGCGAGCGGGCGATCAGCTGGGTGCCCTGCTCGACCACGAGCTTCATCTGCCGCACGCGGTCGAAGGTGGCCACGGAGAGGCCCGAAAGGGCCATGAAGCTGATGAGCTCGACCAGGAGGACGGCGAGGAACTTGGTTCGTATCCGCACCGGACGACTATAGCACGCCCTCCGGGCGCGGGCAAAGGAATTTGCGCCCGGGGCGCGGCGCTTCGGGCCGGTGCCGCGGGCGGCGCGGCGCGGCCGCGCCCGGGGCCCTCAGCCCCGCAGGCGGCGG
>JAJTBU010000117.1 GCA_021286735.1 bacterium | reverse complement strand
CCGACGGCGTCGATGTTGTTGAAGACGGTTCTGATGATCTCGCCGAAGCCCAGGGTGACGATGGCGAGGTAGTCACCCTTGAGGCGGAGCGAGGGGAAGCCGATCAGGAAGCCGATGCAGGCGGCCGCGACGCCTCCCGCGAGGACGCTGAGCACGAAGATGGGCATGCCGCCCGCGGAGTGGGGCGCGAGCTTGAAGACGAGGGTGGTCAGGCTGCCGGACATGTAGGCGCCGACCGCCGCGAAGCCCATGTGGCCGAGGGAGAACTGGCCGGTGATGCCGTTGATCAGGTTCAGGCTGGTGGCCAGGATGACGTAGATCAGCGACTGGTTGATGATATGGAGGATGTAGCCGTTGATGATTCCGAAAGTATAGAGGAGCTCTATCACCGCGTAGAGGACGAGGGAGGCGATGAGCAGTTTGGGCGGTTTGGGCAGTTTGATGGTGGGCATAACGGGCTCCTAGATCTTGTCGGCGGTCTTTTCGCCGAGCAGGCCGGTCGGCCTGACGAGAAGGACGACGATAAGGATCGCGAAGGCGATGCCCTCGCCGATCAGCGAGTTGTAGGCGGAGGCGAAGGTCTCGGCGAGGCCCATGATGTAGGCGCCGAGCACGGCGCCGGGGATGCTGCCGATGCCGCCTAAGACTGCCGCGATGAAGGCTTTGAGCCCGGGCTGGATGCCCATGTAGGGGAATATGCGCGGATAAGTCATTCCCGCGAGGAGTCCCGCGACGCCGGCGAAGGCGCCGCCGATCAGGAAGGTGTAGCCGATGACCTTCTCGACGTCGATGCCCATGAGGCGGGCGGCGTCCTTGTCCTGGGACACGGCGCGCATGGCCTTGCCGAGCGCCGAGTAGCGGACGAGGATGGTGAGCCCCACCATCAGGACCGCCGCGACGGCGATGTCGATGATCACATAGTTGGAGATGGTCGCTATGCCGAGGTCGATCTGCACCTTGGGGATGATGTCGGGGAAGGGGCGATAGGAGGGGCCGATCATGGGGAGAGCCGAGAAGAAATACTCCAGGAACATCGAGACGCCGATGGCGGTGATGAGCGAGGACAGCTTCGGCTTGTAGCGCAGCGGCTTGTAGGCGAAACGGTTCGCCAACAGGGCGATGCCCCCTCCCGCGATCATCGAGGCGGCGAGCGCCGCGAAGGCGAGGGCGCCGGATTTGCCGCCGAAGAACGCGTTGAAGAGGAAAAACGCGCCGTACGCCGCATACGCGCCGATCATGTAGAAGTCGCCGTGCGCGAAGTTGATGAGCCGCACGATCCCGTACACCATGGTGTAGCCGAGCGCGATGAGGGCGTAGATCGAGCCGACCTGGAGGCCGTTGACGATCTGTTGGGCATTGAAGATCGATCCCATTCTGGCAGTTCCTTCCCGCGGCGAAGCTCCCTCGAGCAGGCCGCGCAACCTTGATTTTGTCCCGTTCGAACAATCATAAAAAAAGGGCGAGGCCGCGCTGTCCGGGACGGGACAGGCGGCCGAGCAGAACGAGAAAGCCGGCCGCGAAGCCACGCTTCGCGGCCGGCGTCATTCCCCTTAGGGGTTTACCGTGGTCTTGTACGCCTGCTTTCCGTCCTTGATCGCGATGATGACCGCCGACTTGATCGGGTTGCGGTTGGCATCGAAGGTGATCTTGCCGGACACGACGTCGATCGAAGTCTTGGCCAGGGCGGCGCGGATGTCGGCGCCCTTGGTGGACTTCGCGCGCTTGATCGCGTCGAACATGATATAGGCAGCGTCGTAGGCCAGGGCCGCGAGGGCGTCCGGCTCGGCGTTGTACTTGGCCTTGTACTTCTTGACGAAGTCCTGGACTATGGGGCGGGAGTCGGCGGGGGAGTAGTGGTTCGTGAAGAACCCGTTCTCGACCGCGGAACCGCCGATCTTGACCAGCTCGGGCGAATCCCAGCCGTCGCCGCCGACCATCGGGCCCTTGTAGCCGAGCTCGCGGGCCTGCTTGGCGATGAGGCCGACGTCGTTGTAGTAGTCGGGGATGTAGAGGACGTCGGGTTTGGCCGCGATGACCTTGGTCAGCTGGGCCTTGAAGTCGGTCGCGCCGGACGGATGCCCCTCGTACGCGACGATGGAGGCTTTGCCGGCGAGCTTCTCGAAGGTCGCCTTGAAGTTTTCGGCCAGGCCCTTCGTGTAATCGTTGCCGATGTCGAAGATGGCGGCCGCTTTCTTGGCCTTGAGGTCCTTGTAGGCGAAGGTCGCGCCGACCGTGCCCTGGAAGGGGTCGATAAAGCAGGCGCGGTAGATGTAGTCGCCGACGAGGGTCACCTTCTCGTTCGTCGAGGTGGGGGTGATCATCGGTATGCCGTTCGCCTGGCAGATCGGGGCTCCGGCGAGCGTCACCTTGGACATGACCGTGCCGATGATGGCCGCGACGCCGTCCTGCTGGATCAGCTTGGTGTAGACGGTGGCGCCTTCGGCCGGGTCGCCCTTGTCATCCTCGAAAATGAGCTTGATCTTCCTGTCGTTGAAGAGGCCGCCCTTGGCGTTCCATTCTTCCACGGCCATGAGCATGCCGTTCTTGGTCGAGATGCCGAAGGTGGCGGCTTCGCCGGTTACAGGGCCGATTCCGCCGATCTTGATGTCCTGTGCCCCGGCGAGAGAGATGCCGACCAGAATGAGCACTATTACTGTCGCTAACTTTTTCATGCCGCCTCCTTGTTTCCATAGAACCGCTATGCGATCCCTGACAATTGAGTGTACTTCCTCATAGAAACCCAGTTGTGGCCCGAAGTCAACGTGCGCGTAAAAAAATTTGACAGAAATTGTGACCGATGGTATAAGCCCGCTTTATTTGTTGAGTTATTTGTTTCACAATTTGAAATAATTCCATATCGCAACGCTAATCAACCTCAAAAGTCGTTGTATGGCGGTGAATTATCGTAGCCGTGGAGCCGGCCTCCGGGTAGTATGTGCCCTATGAGCCAAAATCGCGATAAAGCAGCTTCTCCCCTCGGCGGGACGATCGCCGCCTTCGGCGCCTATGCCATGTGGGGGCTTTTCCCTCTTTACTGGAGAGCGCTGGCTTCGGTGCCGTCGACGCAGATCCTCGCCAACCGCATCGTCTGGGCCGCGGCGTTCTGCCTGATCCTCCTCGCCTCGCGGAGGCGCTTGGGCGAGATAGCCCGGCTCGTCAAAAACCGGAGGACCTTCGCCGTCCTGGCGGCGGTCTCCTGTGTCATAACCTTCAATTGGGGCCTCTATATCTGGGCCATCAATTCGAATCACGTGCTCGAGGCTTCCCTCGGCTACTATATCAACCCTCTTTTCTCGATCCTGCTGGGGGCGATGTTCTTCTCCGAAAAGGTCGACCTCTGGACGAAAGGTTCCGTCGCCGTGGCCACGGCGGCCATCGCCGGCGTGGCGGTCGCCTATGGATCGGTGCCCTGGATCGGCATCGCCCTGGGACTTTCTTTCGCCATTTACGGCGCCCTCAAGAAGCGCCTCCACCTCGATCCCCTGTTGGGGCTCACGGTGGAAACCCTGGTCGCTGCTCCCTTCGCGCTCGCCTATCTCGCCGCGCAGCAGGCCGCCGGTCTCGGAAGCCTTTGGAACGGCGGTCCGCTCGTCACCGTGCTGCTGGCCTTTACTGGCGTAGTCACCGTCCTCCCTCTCTTCTGCTTCGCCGCTGCAGCGAACTCGATCAGCCTTCAGAAAATGGGGTTCATCCAGTACGTTTCCCCCACGCTGCAGCTTTTCCTGGCTATTTTCATATTCCGCGAGACACCTTCGCCGGCCCTCTTCATAGCCTTCGGCGGGGTGATTGTCGCGGTGCTGATCTATCTTTTGTCGAGGAAGAAGGCGGCCTAGGCCCTGCGATATTCGCGGACTCCGTTCTTGAAGACCTGCCCCACGATGTTCATGCCCACGTGATACGCGAGGTGCGAAGTCTCCGGCGCGTCGAGGAGGAGGAAGTCGGCGCGCTTGCCGGGCTCGATCGAGCCCAGGCTTGCGGCGCGGCCCAGGGCGGCGGCCCCGTTCAGCGTGAGCGCGGTGAGGGTCTCCGCGAAGGAGAGGCGCATGTAGAGCGCCGCCAGCGCGAAGATCAAGGGAATTGACTGGCTGTAGCAGGAGCCGGGGTTGAGGTCGGAGGCGAGGGCCACCGCCAGGCCGCGGTCGATCATGCCGCGCGCGTCGGCGTAGGGCTCGCGCAGGGTGAAGGCGGTGAGGGGAAGGCAGGTGGCGATGACGCCGGCCCGCCCCATGGCGGCGAGGTCCTCGGGCGAGGCTTTGAGGAGGTGGTCGGCGCTGACGGCGGAGAGGGAGGCGGCCAGGCCGGCGCCGCCGAGGCGTACGATCTCGTCGGCGTGGAGCTTGAGCTTGAGCCCGAGCGCGCGGGCCGCCACGAGGTAGCGCCGCGAATCCTCGAGTCCGAAGACTCCTTCCTCGCAGAAAATGTCGGCGAATTCGGCGAGGCCGCGCTCGGCGACGCGGGGCAGGACCTCGCCGACGACGAAGTCGATATAGTCGGAGGATCGGCCTGCAAATTCGCGCGGAATCGAATGGGGGCCGAGGAAGGTGCGCACAATGTCGACCGGCTGCTCCCCGGCGAGGGCGGCCATGACCTCGAGCTGGCACAGTTCGGTGCCGAGGTCGAGACCGTAGCCCGACTTGCCCTCGACCGTCGTCACGCCCAGGGAGAGCATGGTCTTGAGCCGCGCCCTTCCCGAAGCCAGAAGCTCCTCCGTCGTGGCGGCGCGCGTGGCGGCCGTGGTCCTTCCTATCCCTCCGCCGCGCTTGTGGATTTCCATGTAGGGGAGCCCTTCGGCGCGCCAGAAGAACTCGTCCGCGCGGTAGCCGCCGAAGACAAAGTGGGTGTGGCTGTCGACGAATCCGGGAACGCAGGCGCGGCCCTCGGCGTCGATCTCGATCGCCCCGCGCGTGGATGCCCGCCCGGCGGCCTCCAGGAAAGCCGAGCCCGCGGCGGGGCCGGCGTAGGTGATCGCGCCGTTTTCCGCCACGATGGCGGCGTCGGCCACCCTGCGGATTTCGGCCATTTCGGCGCCGCGCCTGGCGGAGAATCCGAGCGGTGTCGCCAGCTCGGCGATGTTCCGTACGATCAGTTCGCCTTCCACGCTGCTCCTCCTCGCGGTTGGGCCTTTGAAAAAGGGGGCGGCGGCCGCGCGCGGCCGCCGCCCCCGGCTTGCCCTACTTGTACAGGCTGTCCTTGCCCAGGGAGCCGTCCACCAAGTCCAGGTAATCCTTCGCGAGGAGCTGCTCGAGGCGGTCTTTGGAGCGGGCCAGCTCGGTCTGGGCGCGGCGCACGGACAGGCTGCCCGGCTCGGCTTTCTCGGCGATGAAGTTCCTGATATAGGCGATGGATTTTTCCATATAGGCGATCTCTTGGCCCCGGTAGTCTTCGAGGCGCTTCTTGTACCAGTCCGAGTTCACCACGTAGTCGCGCTCGAAGAGCCTGCGCACCTCGGGAGCGTGGATGCTCTTGCCCTCGTAGGTCCCTGTGGCCATCACGGAGAGCACCGCCTTGAGGGGCGGGATCGCCGCGTCGACGGAACCGTCCTCGAAATAGGCCTTGGCCGACTTTTCCATGGCGGCGGCTATGTTCTCGATGCCGTCCACGTACTCGGCCATGGATTGCAGCTCGGGATGGAGTATGTCGTCGGGGAAGACCGCCGACGGCGTGTCGAATATCCTGCCGAGGTAGGTGGTGGCGAAGAGCGGGGTGATCCTCCAGCCCAGCCTCGAGGCGGGCACGAGCCTGCCCTCGTAGGTGAAGTCCTCCACGCGCTCCAGGTAGCCGTGCGCCTTGAGGAATTCGGGGTCGCGCTCCTCGGGCCCGAGCCGCGCCCAGAGTTCGGGCACCAGGAGGGAGACGTCGTGGTCGACCTTGTAGCGGCTGCCGATGTGCCCCGCCGCCGTGGTGAAGCCGGCGTAGCCGGTCAGGATGAAGGAGAGGAGGGCGTTGTTCAGGTCGGTGGTCGGCACCAGGGCGTTGAAGGGGCCCTTGGTCAGGGCTCCCTCGCTGCCCGCGCCCGTCGTAGAGGGGCTCTTGCCGGTCAGCGAGCAGACGAAGTCCATGAAGAGCTCCGGCAGGTCCTGGTAGTGGATGGGGCCGTAGACCGCCAGCGGCCTGATGCCCGATTTCGGATCGGCGGGATTGTTGCGGCGGCCGGGCAGGACGGCTCCGACCGGGTGCATCAGGGGCTTGTCGGCGCTCACCCTGCGGTAGAGCCTGGGGCCGAGGTCGGCCAGGTAGCGCTCCTGCGGGTTGGTGTAGTTGGGGTCGAGCTGGAGGTAGCGGGGGTTCTTCGACGGGGCGCCGTTGACCAGGCGCCGACTGTCGGAGGCCACGAAGTACTCGAAGTGGGGATCGGCCTCGGTGGCTTCGATGAAGGCGCGCATGGGGTCGGTGTACTCGGAGAACTGCACGGTTTTCTCGATGAACTCCGCCGCGTGCGCCCTGGTGAGCGGCTCGAAGTTGCTGATGAAGTTGTCCTGGCGCGACATGTCCTTTTCGGCCTGCTTGTCGTAGCCGCGGATCACGGCGTCGTCCGGCCTCTGGAAGAACCGGGCCTCGACGTTCTTGGCGAACTTGAGGCTGGGATGGCGCTCCGCCCAGGCGGGCAGGTCCTTCAGGGTCTTGGTCGGCACGACGACGGAGGCGCTGATGTCGTCCTCCCACTGGCGCTTTTCGGCGGGCATGTAGTCCTGGCGCAGCTTGAAGGTGCGGCGCATGCCGGAGGAATCCCTGCCGACGCGGAGGTAGGAGCCGAGCACCTGCCTATCCTCGAACTTGAGGATGTTGCCGGTGGTGCCGTTGACCGCGTCCACCGAGAAGTGGGCCATCCACTCCTCGCCCCAGTCGGGGGTGTAGAAGCGCTTGACCAGGAACACCAGGCTCTTTATGCGCTCGGGCACCGATTTCAGCCAGGCGTTGTACTCGTCGGAGTAGAGGGGGGAGGGCGAGAGCAGCTTGATCACCGAGCCGAGGGAGCGCTT
>JAJTBU010000116.1 GCA_021286735.1 bacterium | reverse complement strand
GAGGACGAACATGAGGGTCATCGTCGCGGCGCCGACCCAGAAGACCGCGCGCATCGCGGGCTCGACGCCGAAGCGCGCGATGATCGTGCCGCTCAGGAGGGTCGTTATGCCGCCGAAGGTGCCTATGATGTTGATGTAGCCGAAGATGGTGGAACGCTGTTCGTCGCTCGCGTCCTCGGAGATGAGGAGGTTCCAGGACACGTACACGATCCTGACCACGGCGTTGGTGACCGCCGCGACGAGGAACCAGGCGTAGCTGCGCGAGAGCGCCCATAGCGCCATGGTGAGGGACCAGGCCACGAAGTCGAAGAGGAGGCTCGTCCGCCGCCGGCCGACCCTGTCGGTGATCGGCGCCGCGAGCGCGTAGAACAGAAGCCCCGCCGCGATGTTCACCGAGTTGACCAGGCCCATCTGCACTTCGGAGAGCCCCAGCTGGCGCTGGTAGAGGGGCATGTAATAGGTGACCATGGGGCCGAAGAAGGCCCAGAGCGGCTCCACCACGATGCAGGTGCGGGCGTTGCGCGGAAGATTCCTGAAACCGATCATAGTTGCCTCACTATGCCGCAGGGCAAAAGCCTTTTCAAGGCGCGGCGCCTTCAATAATTGCGTAAAGCCCGAGTTTCCTGTAGAGTAGTCCCATGCACGAAAAGGAACTCATCCGTAACTTCTGCATCATCGCGCACATCGACCACGGAAAGTCGACCCTGGCGGACCGCTTCATCGAGAAGGCCCACCTCGTCGACCAGCGCAAGATGCAGAACCAGATGCTCGACAATATGGATATCGAGCGCGAGCGCGGCATCACCATCAAGAGCCAGGCGATCACGCTGCCCTATACGGCGAGCGACGGCAAGACCTACACGCTCAACCTCGTCGACACGCCGGGGCATGTGGACTTCTCGTACGAAGTGTCGCGGGCGATTTCCTCCTGCGAGGGCGCCATCCTCGTCATCGACGCGACCCAGGGCGTGCAGGCGCAGACCCTGTCGAACATGTACATGGCCATCGAGCACGACCTCGAGATCCTGCCGGTGATCAACAAGATCGACATGCCGGCCGCCGACGTCGAGGCGGTGCGCCGCCAGATCGACAAAGACCTCGGCCTGGACGGCGACGAGGCCCTGGCCGTGTCGGCCAAGATGGGCATCGGCATCGACGAACTCTTCGAGGCCATCGTCAAGCGCTTCCCCTCGCCGAAGGGCTCGCCCGACGAGCCGCTCCAGGCCCTGATCTTCGACTCGCACTACGACGCCTACCGCGGCGCCATCGTCCACGTGCGCGTGATCAACGGGCGCCTGCGCAAGGGCATGAAGATTCGCTTCATGTCGAGCGGGGCGGTGCACGACGTCGAGGAGGTGAGCCTCTTCAAGATCGACCAGTCCTGCCCGACGGACATGCTCTCCGCCGGCGAGGTCGGCTACTGCATCGCCGGCATCAAGACGGTCCGCGACGTCAGGGTGGGCGACACGATCACGGAGGACGAGCGCCCCGCCGCCTCCGCGCTCGCGGGCTTCAAGGAGATCAAGCCTGTCGTTTTCTCATCGATCTACCCGATGGACGCCGCCGAATACGACGACCTGAAGGAGAGCCTCGAGAAGCTCATGCTGAACGACGCCTCCCTGGTCTGCGAGAAGGACAGCTCGCTCGCCCTGGGCTTCGGTTTCCGCTGCGGCTTCCTGGGCCTCCTGCATCTCGAAATCATCCAGGAGCGGTTGGAGCGCGAGTTCGATCAGTCGATCATAATGACGGCGCCATCCGTCCGGTACAAGATCGCGATGCAGGGCGGAGCGACCGAGTTCATCGACAATCCGAGCCAATATCCCGATCCCTCGCGCATCGATAGCGCGGAGGAGCCCTATATCAAGGCCCAGATCATCACGCCGACGGCCTATATCGGCAATCTGACGTCGCTCTGCCTGGGCAAGCGCGGCGTGCAGAAGTCCTTCACCTACCTGGACGAGAAGCGCGTCGAACTGGTCTTCGAAATGCCTCTCGCCGAAGTGCTGTTTGATTTTTACGACAAGCTGAAGTCGACGAGCCGCGGCTACGCGAGCTTCGACTACGAGGTGACTGAGTACAGGCCCACCGATCTCGCCAAGCTCGACTTTCTGATCAACGGAGACCCCGTGGACGCCCTCTCCATGATGGTGTTCCGCCAGGGGGCCTACGATCGCGCCCGGAAGGTCTGCGAGCGCCTGCAGAAGAACATTCCGCGGCAGCAGTACAAGGTGGCCATCCAAGGCGCCATCGGCGGGCAGATCATCGCCCGCGAGACCGTGAACCCCGTGCGCAAGGACGTTCTCGCCAAGTGCTACGGCGGCGACATCACCAGGAAGCGCAAGCTCCTCGAAAAGCAGAAGGAAGGCAAGAAGCGCATGAAGATGGTCGGCAACATCGAGCTCGGCCAAGACGCCTTCCTCGCCGTCCTGCGCACCGACGAGGACGAGGATTAGCGCGAAGCGACATTAGCGCCCGCAAAAAAGAAGGCCGCCCGGATCGATCCGGGCGGCCTTCTTTTTATCCCCGTCCCTGGCGGGGCGGGCGTTTTCGGTTATTTCTTCGCGGCCGGGGCGACGGTGGTCGGAGCCGTCGAAGTGGCGGGAGCGGGAGCGGGAGCGCCGGCGGCGGGAACCGTCGTCGTGGTCGCCGCGCTCGACTTGGCCGCGCTGTTGCCGGTCTGGAAGACCTTGAAGAAGGTCGTGTTGAATTCGTCCTTGAGCTTCTTGCTCTTGGTGAAGGTGTCGCGGGTCTGGCTGTCGACCACCTGCTGGTGGAAGTAGGGGTAGGCGAACTTGACCATCGCCGTATCGGAGTCGCCGGCTGCGGCGTCGGCGGTGACGGCGAAGACAATCACGGCTTCGCCGACGACGAGGGGCTTGGAAACCTTGCCCTTCGTCTGCGTGAAGAGTTCGGTCATGAAAGCCTCGTCCTGCTCGGCGGCCTGGAGTGCGGGATCGCTGTTCGCGAAAGGCGACTGGAGCAGGGGAATCTGCTGGCCGTAGGCGTAGAAGGTGGGATTGCCGATGTTGACGATGAAGGGGCCGGCTTTCTTGACCTGCAGGCCGGCTTTCTTGGCGATCGCTTCGAACTGGGCGCCGTCGGTGGTGGAGATCGCCGAAGTGGCCTTGGCGATGGCCCAGCTCTCCAGCGTCCCGCGCTCCTTCTCGTTGAGGTAGGCTTTGACTTCATCCAGGGTCGCCTGATTCGTGAAGTCGGGGGCCGCGGGATCGGTGTTGATCCTGAAGAAGGCCCAAGCCTTGTCGGCGATCTTGAATACGTCGGAAACCTCGCCCTTGGGCAGGGCGAGCACCTTCGCCGCGTCTTCCTTCTTCAGGAAGCCCTGCTCGAAGGCGTAGGCGAACACGTTGCCGGCGTCGCCGCCCTTGTCGGCGTAGGAGTCCTTCGAGTGGCTCTTGGCCGCGTCCTCGAAGGAAAGCTTGTTGTCGCGGACCTGCTTCAGCACCTTCTTGGCGTCGGCCTCGGAGCTGGTGATGGTGATGCGGGAAACCCCGTAGGACTTGAAGAGGTCGGCGTTCTTCTGCCCCCAGGCGGCGACTTCCTCGGCCGGGTAGTCCGAAAGGGGAATGGCGACATAGGAGATGCTTCGCTGCGGCTTGGCCATGGAGGCGACGAAGGCCATCTCAGCCGTGCTCGGCGAGATCGTGTACATGTCCTCGTAATAGCGCCTGACGACGAGGTCTTCCTTCGTGGAATCGCGCAGCGACATGCGGGAGGCCAAGGAGAGGGCGTTGTACTTTTCGATGGAGAAGACCCCGTCGACCTTGAACTGGTCGAGCTGGGCGATCGCCTCGTCGAGCCCCTTGTCGGTCACCTTATATCCGGCGCGCTGGACGGTGTCGACGACGCCGGTGCGGATGGCCGCGCTCTGGAAGGCCATTCGCCACACCTGATAGGCGTAGAGCTGGAAGTTCTGCTCAGACAAGCCCTGCTGCTTGAGGTACTCGTTGATCTTGGATACCTGGCTCGCGAAGTAGGAACCGGAGGTGTAGGTGATGGGCTTGCCGTTCCAGCTGCCGAACTTGGGCGCCCCGCCCGCGGAGCCGTAGCTGCCGCCCAGCGAGGGGATGAAGACGAAGGCGACGATGGTGATCACCAGGAGAATGATCGTGCCGACGTAGACGAAGGGATTCTTGATGCCGCGCTTGGGGGCGGCGTCTTTCTTGGGGGCTTTCTTCGACTCGGTGCCTTCGGGGCTGTTGATCTGCGATGCCATAGTATTCCTTCTGAACATATTCTTCGAAAAGTATCGCCAGCCACGGTATCATGATAGGGATTCACTGTCAACGACGCGCCAGCTCGGAAAGCGCGAGCTTGGCTTCCTCTTTGTTGGCGAATTCCCTCCAGGCGGGCGTCGCCGCCGGGAAGGATGCCGCCTCGGCGTTCTCCGCCGCACATTGGCCCAATTTTTCTCCGCCCAGCGCCAGCTCGAAGGGGTGGAAGCCCGCCTTGTAGTCCATGGACGGCGCGTCGGGCACCCAAAAACCGATATAGTAATAGGGCTTTCCGAGGGCGAGCCCGGCCGCGCTCTCGGCGTAGACCGAGTGGGTGCCGAGGCTGCGGCCCGAGGCGGCCGGGTCGAAGGCGAAATAGACCGACGACAAGCCCTTCGGCAGGGCATCGATAAAGCCGAGGGCGAGAAGCTTGCCGCCCGCGTCGCGGTACTCGGAAAGGACGGCCATGGGGGCGGCGATGAGTGCCCCGAAGGATTCCTCGAGCCCGTCCTGGCCGCCGTGGCGGCCGCGGACATAGGCCGAATACAGGTTGAATCGCTCGTCGCTGAAGGCGGGGGGAACCAGGGCGAGGCTCAGGTCGGCGTTGAGCCGCTCCAGGCGCCTGGCCCGCTTGCCCAGCGCGAGCCGGTCGGCGCGCAGCCGTATCGGGACGCAGGCCGCGCAGCCCTCGCAGCGGTAGCGGTACAGGACGGGGCCGGAGCGCCGCCAGCCCGAGGCCAGGAGTTCCTCATAGCGGGAGTAGTGCGCCGCGCCGATTACGAATTCCCCCGACGATCGGTTCCCCGGGCGATAGGGGCAGGGTTCCGAAAAGGGATAGCGTTCGCCGGTCTTCATGATCGAGGCCATTGTACGCGGCGGCGGCCGAGCCGTCCATCGGCGCGGTCTTTCCGCGGCGCGTCTTGATGAAGGCGATTCCTCGGCAGTATCTTTTTGGCATGAGCATCATGACTCGTACGGGCGATTCCGGCGATACGGGACTCTGGTCGGGAGAGCGGGTGGGGAAGGACGACCTGCGCATCGAGGCCTACGGCACCGTGGACGAACTCTCCGCGGCGCTGGGCGTGGCCCGCCACGCCTGCGCCCAGGGCGAGGTACTCGCCGCAATCGAGGACATCCAGCGCCTGCTGTTCCGCGTGGGGGGCGAACTCGCGTCGCTGGGGAAGCCCTTCGCGGCGCCGATCCTCCCCGCGGACGAGGCTCTCGTCGCGGAGCGCGCCGCCGAGCTGGAAGCGCGCATCCCCATCAAGGGTTTCGTGGTCCCGGGCATGACTCCCGGATCGGCGGCCCTCGACATGGCCAGGACGATAGCCCGCCGCGCCGAGCGGCGAGTCGTGGCGCTCTCTCGCAAGGAAACGGTGTCGGCCGACCTGAGGAAATTCCTCAACCGGCTGTCCGATTACCTCTACATGCTCGCGCGCGCCGAAGAGGCGGCCGCGGGCGCGATAAGGTTCGCTTAGTTCCGCGCGGCGCGGGAGGCTTTGCATGAGACTCTATTCAAAAAGGCAGCTTGTCGTCGGCATAGCTCTGGGCGCGATGGGCGCGGCCGCGCTCATGTTCGGCGGGGCTTTCCTCATAGCGAGGAGCGGGCTGTTCCAGCAAAAAAGCCTCGCGCAGGCGAGCCTTGCGGCGCCCGCTGACGGCCAGGCCGGCGGCGCGGCCCTTCCCGCGGCCGGCAACAGCGGCGCCGCGGCGACGGCCGCAGCCCTCCCTCCGGGCTATGCCCAGCCCGTCCAGTACACGATGGACGAGAGCGAGAACATCGGCGTCTACGAACGGAACAACGAATCGGTCGTCAACATCACGACCGAGGTCGTCAGCGTCAACTGGTTCATGGAGCCGGTGCCCCAGAGTGGCGGCTCGGGGTCGGGATCGATCATCGACACCCGCGGCTATGTGCTCACCAACTACCATGTCGTGAAGGGCGCCTACAAGCTCTTCGTCAACACGGCCGACGGCAGGCAGCACGAGGCCAGCGTCGTCGGCGCCGACCCTCAGAACGACCTCGCCGTGATCAAGTTCGCGCCGCCCGCGGGCACCACGCTGAAGCCGATCGCCTTCGGCTCGGCCAAAGGGCTCAAGGTGGGGCAGAAGGTGCTGGCGATCGGCAACCCCTTCGGCCTCGAGCGCACGCTCACGCAGGGCATCGTTTCCGGCCTGGGCCGCCCGATCCAGAAGGACGACACCACCATTCTCCAGAACATGATCCAGACCGACGCCTCGATCAACCCCGGCAACTCGGGCGGACCCCTCTTCAACGCCGCGGGCCAGATGATCGGCATCAACACGATGATCTACACGCCCTCGGGCGGCTCCGTGGGCATCGGCTTCGCCATACCCATCGACACGGCGGTGCGGATCGTCCCCGAGCTCATCAAGGCGGGGAAGATCCGGCGCGGCTGGATCGACATCGAGGCCATACAGCTCTTCCCGGCGCTGATCACCTACTTGAAGCAGTCGGGCCAGCCGTCGCCGGTGGAGCAGGGCCTCCTCGTCTCGGCGGTCCGCTCGGGCAGCAGCGCCGACAAGGCCGGCCTCAAGGGCGGCGCCACGGCGGTGCGCTACGGCTCCTCGACCTTCAAGATCGGCGGCGACATCATCACCGCCGTAGACGGCCAGGCCGTCGGATCGATCGCCGACCTCTACACCGCGCTCGAGGACAACAAGCCGGGCGAGAAAGTGTGGGTGGAGTACTACCGCGGCAAGCAGAAATCGCGTATACAGGTAACGCTCTCGGCACAGTCCCAGCAGCAGGACCAATGAACCGCCGCAAG
>JAJTBU010000115.1 GCA_021286735.1 bacterium | reverse complement strand
GGAAGAGATGATGAAAATCCGCGGCAATCGAATTTCCATGATCTTCCAGGATCCCATGACCTCCCTGAACCCCATATTCACCGTGGGCGACCAGATCGCGGAAGTGTTCGAAATACACGAAAAAATCGGGAAAAAGGAAGCGTTCGAGAAGGCCGGCGACATGCTCGAGCTCGTGGGCATACCCCGCGAGCGCGCGAACGAATATCCGCACCAGTTCTCCGGCGGCATGAAGCAGCGCGTCGTGATCGCCGCGGCCCTCGCGTGCAACCCCAGGCTCCTCCTCGCGGATGAGCCGACCACCGCCCTAGACGTGACGATCCAGGCCCAGGTCCTGCGGATGATCAAGGAACTCAAGGTCAAGTTCAACACGACCCTCGTCCTCATCAGCCACGACCTGGGCGTCGTGGCGCAGGTGTGCAAGAAAGTGGCGATCATGTACGCGGGAAGGCTCGTGGAATACGGGCCCATCGTCGAGATATTCCGCCGGCCGCTGCACCCCTACACCGAAGGCCTGTTCGATTCGATCCCCCGCCTGGACGTGGACAAGCGGCGGCTGCCACCGATCCCCGGACTTATGCCCGATCCCTCCAACCTCCCGCCCGGATGCAGCTTCGCCCCGCGATGCCCCTATGCCCAGGAGGAATGCAAGGTGACGAAACCGTCGCCGAGCGTCGTGGGATCGCGCCACGTGGAGTGCCTGATGTACGAAGGCAGGATTCCGAACCGCATGAGGAGCGCCACATGAGCGATACCGCCTCCGCAACGCCCATCCTGAGCGTCCGCGGACTCAAGAAATATTTTACGACCCCCCGCGGCGAACTCCACGCCGTCGACGATGTCTCCTTCGATATCGGCGAGGGCAGGACGCTCGGCGTCGTGGGCGAGTCGGGCTGCGGCAAGACGACCACCGGACGGGCGATCCTCCGGCTCGTCGAGCCCACGGGCGGCAGCGTCACCTTCCAGGGCGTGGACGTCACCCAGGCCACGCCCGCGCGCATGCGCGCCCTGCGCGCTCAGATGCAGATCATCTTCCAGGACCCCTACGCCTCCATCGATCCGCGCATGACGGTGGCCGAAATCATCGGCGAACCGCTCATCATCCACAAGCGCGTCCATGGCAAGCGCGAGCTCGAAAGCCGGGTGCGCAGGCTCATGGAGACGGTCGAACTGGCCGAGAGGCTCTACGGCGCGTACCCGCACGAGCTGGACGGGGGCAGGCGCCAGCGCATCGGCGTCGCCCGCGCCCTGGCGCTCGAGCCCAAGTTCGTCGTGTGCGACGAGCCGGTGTCCGCCCTCGACGTCTCCGTGCAGGCGCAGATACTCAACCTGATGCAGGATCTGCAGGACAGGCTGGGGCTCACCTACATGTTCGTCACCCACGACATGTCGGTCGTCAAGCACATTTCGGACGAGATCGCCGTCATGTACTTGGGCCAGATCGTGGAGAAGGCGCCGAGCGCCCAGCTCTTCAAGAGGCAGTGGCATCCCTACACCCGCGCCCTCATCTCGGCCATCCCCTCGATCGACCCGGAAAATCCAGTCGAGCAGATACTGCTAAAGGGCGAGATCGGCTCGCCGATCGAACCGAAACCGGGCTGCCGGTTCGCCGTGCGTTGCCCCTACGCCGCCGCTCAGTGCATGGCCGCGGATCCGCCACTGCGCGAGATCGAGCCCAACCGCTTCGTCGCCTGCGCCAGGGCGGAGGAAGTGTGACATTCCGTGGGGCCGGCGGCGGCGCCGCCGGCCCTGCTTTGTCGCCGCCCGACAGCTCCGCAGCGATACGTTTCCCCCGGCGCGAGGCTGTCTCAAGCCAGGTCGGCCTGTGCGAAAATTGCGATTTTAATAAAATTAAATAGTTTTTTATCGAATGCAACTCATTTTGAACCTATAAATCCTTGTTGCTTTTCGGCTCCCCATGGTATCATTCCCGGCGCTGGCGCCATGCGCGCACTCAAGAAAACCACTGACAAGGATGGTATCCGATGAAGCTGGACTTAAGCCTTTCCAATCTTTCCAAAGCCTTCCCCGAAGACTTCACGCCCGACCAGAAAGCGCGCGCCCAGACGCTCTTCCTCAAGAAGCTTTCCGTGAAAGCCCACACCTTCTACGGCGGCAAAATGCAGACCGTTCCCAAGGCCGGCGTCTACGGCTTCAACTGGTTCAACGTCTGGTACACGCCCGGCGTCTCCAAGGTCTCCACCACCATCCGCGACGACAACGACACCTCGTTCGCGCTCTCCAACCGCGGCAACCTGGTCGCGGTCGTCTCCGACTCCACCCGTGTCCTCGGCGACGGCGACTGCACGCCCCCGGGCGGCCTCGGCGTCATGGAGGGCAAGGCCTTCCTCATGAAGTACCTGGGCGGCGTCGATTCCATCGCGCTCTGCGTGGACTCCCGCGACAAGGACGGCAAGCACGACCCCGACAAGATCATCGAGTTCGTGAAGATGCTCCAGCCCTCCGTGGGCGCGGTCAACCTCGAGGACATCAGCCAGCCGAACTGCTACAAGGTCCTGGACGAGCTGCGCGAGAGCTGCGACATCCCCGTGTGGCACGACGACGCCCAGGGCACGGCCAGCGTGACCCTCGCGGGCCTCCTGAACGCTCTCCACCTGGCGGGCAAGAAACTCTCCGAGGCGAAGATCGTCCTCCTGGGCGCCGGGGCCTCGAACACCACCATCGCGCGCCTGATCATGGCCGACGGCGGCAGGGGGGAGAACATCGTCATGTTCGACACCAAGGGTTCCCTCCACAGGAACCGCAAGGATATCGAGGCCGATCCCCGGCACTACCGCAAGTGGGAGCTCTGCCTGGCCACGAACCCGGACTGCGTCCCCACCGAGGCCGAGGCCCTGAAGGGCGCCGACGTCCTCATCGCCCTGTCCACGCCCGGCCCGGACACCGTGAAGCGCGAGTGGATCAGGTCCATGGCCCCCAAGGCCATCGTCTTCTGCTGCGCGAACCCCGTGCCCGAGATCTGGCCCTACGCCGCGAAGGAGGAGGGCGCCTACATCGTGGCCACGGGCCGCGGCGACTTCCCCAACCAGGTCAACAACTCCGTCTGCTTCCCCGGCATCCTGAAGGGGGCCCTGGCCGTGCGCGCCCGCAAGATCACCGACGCCATGGCGATCCGCTGCGCCCACTCCCTGGCGGACTTCGCCAGGAAGCGCGGCATCGATCCTGACAACATCGTCGCCACCATGGAGGAGACCGAAGTCTTCGCCCACGAGGCGGCCGACGTCGCCATGCAGGCGATCGCCGACGGCGCCGCCCGCGTGGAGGCCACCTGGCAGGGCGTCTACGACAAGGCCATGGCCGACATCACTGCATCCAGGAACATGACGAAGGATCTCATGGCCATGGGCTACATCGCCCAGCCGCCCATGGAGATGCTCCAGCAGACCCTCGACGAGGCGATCGCCGAAGTCCGCTGAGGGCGTTCAAAGCTATGCCCGGCGTAAAGGGCATCGAGGACTTGACTGACGCTCGTTGCGTCAGTCAAGTCCTCGCGCTATAGTAAGGCTATGGAGAAGAATCCGCATTTCCATACCAACGCCAAGGCCCTGCTCGTCCTCGCCTCGGTCTGCGCTTTTTTGGCGATTTTCGCCACCATAGACACTTCCGAGCACTACCGCGCCTGGCGCGCCGCGCGGCGCTGGACACCGGCCCAGCAGGCCGTAGCTCCGGCCGAGGACGCCGAGGCGATGCACGCCATGATCCTCGTGGCCCTGGCGGCCGATACCGCCGTGATAGCCCTCTGCTTCGCCTGCGGCCTCGTCCTGGGGATTTCGCTGGCGACGGAGAGTCCTCCGGCCTTCAAGGGAGCGGAGATCCTGGGCTGGATTTCCGTCGGCATGGGGACGCTCTACGCGGTGATCATGATCGTCTATCAGGTGAAAGTCGGTCCGCGGGTTCTCCTGAAGGGGCCGATCTTCGACTACGACCTCGGCATGCAAATGCCGATCGCCGCCGCCGCTGTCGGTTTCCCGCTATCCGGCATCCTCTATTTCGTCTACTGCCTCAAGAACCGCCGCTATCAATAGGGGCGGAGGCCCGCCGGCCCCGTCCCCGAATCCGACCGCGGCGTCCCGGCTCCTGCCGGCCGCTACCTCATCAACGCGGGAATCAGATATTCGAAGAGAAGGGCAAGGACCAGCAATATTCCGCCAGCGGCCAGGAAGCTCGCAGCCGCGCCGCCCTTTGGCTCGGCCCGGCGGCCTTCATCCGCCGCGCCGCCGGCCTCGCCGCCATCGACCCCATCGCCGTCACCGCCGAGAATTTTCCGGCGCAGGGCCTTCTCGGCCGAGGCGAGCCGCTCGTACTCCTCTCCCCGCGGGCCTTCGGGGCCCGGCATCGGCAGGGGAGGGGCGGGCGCTTCATCGAGGCCGGGCACGCGATCCTTCCAGGACTCGGAAGACCGCGCCCCGCGCCTCCGGGGCAGAATCCTGAGACCGTCCTTCTTCAAGTAGGCGAACCAGGCCAGGGCGAAGCATAGGCCGGCCTCGACCAGCAGGGCGTCGCCGAAGGCGATGCTCCAGCTCGCCGCTCCCCCGAGGGCCGCCGCCAGAGCCGCCGCCACGAGCGCCGCGCCGGCGAGCGCCAGCGGGAGCGGGAAGGGGCGACGGGAACCCTTTCTCCGTCCCCGCCCTATGTCTTGCTTGTCTGCCATTGGTTCCGCCTTTGTTGAAATGCTCGCCCCAGTATACAAAACTTTTCCCGCCCTCATCCACGGCCCGCCGGGCCGCGTTCCCCGTTTTGCGCAAGAACGCTGTTGACTTGCGGTGGGAATGGGACAACAATGAACGCTGGCTATGAGTCGCCATCGTTTTGTCGAGCCTGATGGCGAAAAAAAATTTTCCACGGATGTGGATACATCGGGAGGCAGAGATGCTGAAAAAAACTTTATTAGCAGTAGCCGTCCTGGCCGTGCTCTTCGCGGGCACCGTCGGCGCAGCTACCCCGAAATCGAAGGACTATGTGAACGTGTTCGTCAGCGATCCGCGAACGTTCAACTACCTGGAGAGTCAGCGGCAGACGACTTCCCAGCACACGGTCAACTTCGTGGACTGCCTCATCGAGCACGATAAATACGGCATTCTGCGCCCGGCCCTCGCCGAGAGCTGGTCGGCCAACGCCGACACCTCCGTGTGGACCTTCAAGATCCGCAAGGGCGTCAAGTGGGTGACCGGCGACCTCGAGGTCTACGCCGAAGTCAAGGCCAAGGACTGGGTCGACGCGCTCAAGTTCCAGCTTGACAAAAAGAGCACGCTCACCTACCTCATCGCCGGCTTCGTCAAGAACGCCGACGCCTACATGAAGGGCAAGATCACCGACTTCTCCCAGGTCGGCGTCAAGGCCAAGGACGACTACACCCTCGAGTACACCCTCGAGAAGCCGATGCCCTATTTCGAGACCCTCCTCACCTACAATCCCTACATGCCGGTCAACGGCGAGTTCCTCGCCGCCAAGGGCAAGGATTTCGGCAAGGTCGACAAGAACGGCATCCTCTACAACGGCGCCTACGTCCTCTCCAACTTCACCTCCAAGTCGGTCCTCGAGTACGATGCGAACCCGACCTATTGGGACAAGGCCAACGTGACCATCAACCACGTCAAGCTCGTGTACGACGACGGCAAGGACCCCGATTCCCGCTTCAACAATTTCGACGCCGGAATCTACGCCTCCGCCCAGGTGAACACCGACAACGAAGCCCTGTTCGCCCGCGCCCAGGCCAAGTATAAGGAAAACATCTACAGGGCCCGCCAGGACTCCACGACCTTCCTCTACGCCTTCAACTACGACCGCAACACCTGGGCTTCCCCCGCCGATCCCACCAAGGGCGTCTCCCCGAAGGATGAGAAGGCCCGCAAGGACACCCAGCTCGCGATCCTCAACAGGAACTTCAGGAAGGCGGTCTTCTTCGGCGTCGACAGGCCGACGATCCTTGCCCAGCGCAACGGCGAAGTCAACAAGCTCGCCGCCATCCGCAACTCCTACACTGGCACCGAGCTGTCCAAGGACAAGGCCGGCAAGGACTACACGAAGTACGTCGAGGACGCCCTGAAGGCCCGTAACCCCGCCGACTTCCCGGCTTCCTTCAAGATCGACGATGCCCAGGATCCCTACTTCAACGCCACGAAGGCGAAAGCCTACATGGCCAAGGCCAAGGCCGAACTTACCGCCAAGGGCGTCAAGTTCCCGATCCAGCTCGACACCGCCACCGATATCTCCTACACCAAGGGGCTCAAGGGCGACCAGTCGCTGAAGGCCAACCTCGAAGCTGTCTTCGGCACCGACACCCTCGTCGTGAACGTAGTCGAAATGGATTCCGACAACGCCGACGCTTCCACCTACTACGCCGAATCCGGCAGCCAGTCGAACTACGATATCGGCGGCTACACCGGCTGGGGTCCCGACTTCGGAGATCCGTACACCTTCCTCCAGACCCTCGAGCCCGAGATCGGCGCGGTCCTTATCCAGATCGGCCTCGACGCGAACGCCGATCCCAAGAGCAGCGACTATAAGAACGCCACCGCGATCGGCCTCTACGACTACGCCAAGAAGGTCGAAGCCGCGAACAACATCTACAGCGACTATACCAAGCGCTTCAAAGGCTTCGCCGAAGCCGAGGCCCAGCTCCTCGACGACGCGATCGTCCTGCCGTACATGTCCTACGGCGGCGGATTCGCCGTCACCAGGATCGTCCCCTATACGATCCCCTTCGCCGCCTACGGCAACGATGAGTACAAGTTCAAGGGCATGATAGTCACCGACAAGGTCGTCACCCTCGCCGAGCGCAACAAGCTCAAGGCGCAGTGGGAGAAGGACAGGGCGGCCGCCTATAAGAAGCTGAACGCGAAATAGTCGACGGACCTCGCTCCCGCGAGGTTCAGCCGCGGGGCCGCCCTTCGGGGTGGCCCCTTCAATTTTGGGGCGATTCCGATATATACTTACGGCCGCTTCATATCCATGCAGAAATACCCCGCAGGTCCTCGAATCTTTCTTTTGTTGCGCGTTTGGACCGGGGTCTGTATACTGATGAGGTTATAAAGAAAGGCTCCACGGATAAGAGGGAGCAACGTTTTACTCGATCGGCGCGCGCCGTCGGCGCAAGG